>CAYOGS010000225.1:0-238 GCA_964403435.1 uncultured Rhodospirillales bacterium
CCCCAGAGCCGCCCTGTATGAGATTGTTGCGCGCTGGACAAAGATTTCCAGTGAGATGCTCAAAGGCAAACAATCTCCTGACTATAAGTTGGGTTCTCCAGAAGACTGGCCGCAACTCGGCGAATTATTAGCCCAACGTGTAAAAATCTTACAGTCATTCGCAGATGACGAAGAGTTTTGGGCTGAACAATAAATATTTCTCCGGGCCAAGTGCCGAAGGATAAAGCCTAATCCGCCG
>CAYOGS010000225.1:248-1540 GCA_964403435.1 uncultured Rhodospirillales bacterium
GACTCCGCATTTTCATCATTCAGATTTTCATTTATATTTTTCATGAGGTATTTGCCATGCGTCCAGCCGTCATTCTCGCCCGCGTCTCCACCCCTGAACAGGAAGCCGGGCATTCGCTCGAAGCCCAGCTCGCCAATCTGCAGGATTATGCCCAGCGGAAGGGGCTGGAAGTCGTGCAGGTGTTCCGCATCATCGAAAGCTCGACCAAGGGCTACCGGCCTGAGTTCGAGCAGATGATCGACTTCCTGAAACGCCAGAAGCAGCGCCATGCCCTGATTGTCGATTGCGTCGATAGGCTGCAACGCAGCTTTACCCATACGCCGGTGCTCAACGGGCTGATGGAGAAGAACCTGCTGGAAGTCCACTTTGTGCGCGAAGGCAATGTCATCGACAAGGATGCCAACAGCATGCAGAAGATGATGTGGAACATGGGCACGGTGATGGCGCAGTCCTATACCGACCAGCTGGCCGACAATGTCCGCCGCAGCATCAAGCACAAGCTAGAGAAAGGGGAATGGATCGCCCAAGCCCCCTTGGGCTATCTCAACGCCATTGACCCGGCCACGGGCAAAAATACCGTCGTGATCGACCCGCAGCGTGCGCCGCTGATCCAAAGGCTGTTTCAGGAATACTCCGCCGGGGTGTCGTCACTGGCTGAACTGAGCCGCCAGTCCAAGGAATGGGGCCTGTTGACCCGCAAGAAACAGCGGCTGGCCATCCAGACGGTGGCGAACATCCTGAGCAACCCGTTTTATTCGGGGCTTATGCGGATTAAGGACAAGCTCTATCCCCATAGCTACCCTCGGATTATCGACGCCAGCCTGTTCGAAGCCTGCGAACGCCGCCGGAAACATACCGGCTTGCCGCAGAAGGCCGTCCGTAGCACCAAGCATCCGTTCCTGCTGCGCGGGCTGCTGACCTGCGCCGCTTCTGGCCGCAAGGCCACCTGCGCCCTGCAGAAGCGGCGCTATGTCTATCTGATGGTGCGGAACCCGGCTGACCAGAAGCAAATCCTTTGGGTTAAGGAAGATGGAGTAATCAACCAGATTACAAATGTCCTGCTCAGCTTCGCCATGCCCCAGAACCTGTTGAACGAAGTCCAAACCTACATCAAGGAAAGCGACGCGGCAGACCGCCAGTTAGCCTTATCCAGCCTCAAGGAGATGCGGGAAGAACAGAAGCAGCTAGGCAACAAGCTAAGCCGCATGGCCGACCTGCTGATTGATGGCAGCATCGACAAGACCATCTATGACGCCAAGCACAAAGAAATCCTGTTCCGCAAAGCCGAGCTC
>CAYOGS010000225.1:1550-3885 GCA_964403435.1 uncultured Rhodospirillales bacterium
CCAGAGAAAGACGACCCAGATGCCTTGAGCAAGCTCGTTGCGATAACTTCACGCAGCGCGGAAATCTTCGCCAGTTCTAAAACGGAAGAAAAACGGCTGATGCTGGGATTTGTGTTTTCGAACCTGGCGCTGGAAGGGGCAAGTCTCAGATATTCCTTGCGGAAACCCTTCAACCACCTGCAGCAAGTACCGAAAAATCCAGAATGGCGTCCCCTACGGGATTCGAACCCGTGTTACCGCCGTGAAAGGGCGATGTCCTGGGCCTCTAGACGAAGGGGACTTTGGCCTCGAATAAGCTGAGCCGATGTAGCGGCTTAGCTTATAATTGGCAAGAAAAAACTCTTATGATGTGACTCGAAATGATCGCCTCATGCGTGAAGATAATTCTTGATGTGCTGCTGTTGCAGATAACGGGCGTTACCAACGACTGCTCTCGATAATTTTTGTGGGCGCAACCATAGGTGGCCACAAGCTAGCACTTAATGGTCACTGCCGGCTGGCGGGTGGCCATCAGGCCGCCGGGGCGCCAAATCATAATCAGCACCATACCGGCGCCGAAGGCGAGCATGCGAAACTGTTCCAGGTCACGGAACAATTCTGGCAGTCCGATGATGAAGAGCGCTGCCAGCGCGATGCCCAGTGGGTGACCGATGCCGCCCAGCACCACGATGGCCAGCACAGTCGCGGTTTCGTTGAAGGTAAAACTTTCCGGGCTGATGAAGCCCTGGCGCGCTGCAAAAAAGGCGCCGCAAAGGCCGGCGCACAACGCACCCAAGATATAGGCGCAGAGGCGGACACGCGCGCGGTTGATGCCCATGGCGGCGGCCGCGATTTCATCTTCCCGTACGGCTTCCCAGGCACGTCCGATGGGCAGACGGCGCAGCGCCCACCCCAGCCAGCCGATGCCGGTGGCCAACATCAACAGGAGATAATACAGAAACACCAGCCGCTGCACCGGACTGAAGGTCAGACCAAAAAATTCATGGAAGGTTGGGGCATCGCCCTTTCCGGCGGCGGCGAAGTCCAGTCCCAGGAGCGTGGGGCGAGGCACACCAGACAAGCCGTTGGGGCCGCCGGTAAGATCCACAGCGTTAATGAGCATGATGCGCGTGATTTCCGCGAAGCCTAGCGTGACGATGGCCAGATAATCGCCGCGCAGGCGCAAGACAGGCCCACCGATGATACTGGCCACCAGAACTGCCAGCATTCCGGCACAGGGCAGTGCCAACCAGAAGCTGAAGCCTAAGAATTTGCCCAGCAGCGCGCAGGCATAGGCGCCGATGGCATAAAACGCTACATAGCCTAAATCCAAGAGGCCGGCATACCCCACCACGATGTTCAGCCCGTAGGCCAGCGCGGCATAGGTCAGCACCATCATCAACACGTCCAGCATATAACGGTCGGTAAAAGGCAGCAGAGGAAGGGCAGCGAGTAGTGCTAGAAAAACTAGCAATGTCCAGTCAGCGCCTTTAGCTGATAGCTGAGCTGGAATTTTTAAGGACAGGCCGATCGGGAATGCAATCTGTTTTACCGCAATAAGGAATAGGGCGGAAAAAGAAATCACAACAGCATGAGCGAGCAACTCGTTTTGTGTCTTGGCCATCGCCCATGGGAAAGCATTAATCAGGAATCCCAACACAACCCACAGGCCGTGCGGTCGCCATTTCTGACTTAGTGTTATTTGACGCAGCCCTTTGACTGATACGAATAGGCCATAAGCGACAAACAGAAATGTCATCACAAATGACGGAAGCGCTGCCGTAGTTTGCACAACGATGAGGCAAGACAACACGGCCGTGAACCAGGGCTTCTCCCTTAACAAACCGTGCAAGGCACGGCCAATAAAGACCCAGAATGCCGCATAGGCAACGTCCCCCAGTTGCGGCTGCAGCGTCAAGCCCCCTGGGCTTTCCAACGTCCGCAGCCCGACCAGTGGAAACAAGAGTACGGCCGCTATGAGCGCCGTGACGGCAGCATCCCGCCATGCGTGTCCAGGCACGGCGGTTACCGCCGGTGGAGCAGCCGCGCTCATACTTTCTCAATCTCCGGCCGGCCTAGCAGTCCGTTTGGACGGATGATCAGAATGGCGATCAGCACCATAAACGCCGCGACATCCTTATATTCCACGCTAACATAACCAGACCATAACGCCTCGATCAAACCAATTAGCAACCCACCCAGCATCGCGCCGGGCAGTGAGCCGATGCCACCCAGCACGGCGGCGGTGAAAGCCTTCATCCCCGCAAGAAAACCCATATAGAAATCTACCACGCCATAATACAGCGTCATCATGTTTTTGCTGTGCCAGATGCTAGGCATCGCAGCTGTGCCGCTA
>CAYOGS010000226.1:0-3883 GCA_964403435.1 uncultured Rhodospirillales bacterium
CCGCGCGCCGATGAGCAACTTGTTGTGTCCCTTGAACAGGATCCCGAGCGCAAAGGCACCCTCCAGCCGCGCCAGGGTTGCAGCTGTCGCTTGTTGAGGTGTCATACCCTGCTTCAGAAATTCGGTGAGCAGTTGCGCGATGGTTTCGGTGTCGGTCTCAGAGGCGAAGCGATATTGCTTGGCTTCCAACTCCATGCGCAGGACGCGATAATTCTCAATGATGCCGTTGTGCACGACAGCCACCAGATCAGTGGCATGTGGGTGAGCATTGTCTTCCGACGGGCGGCCATGCGTGGCCCAGCGCGTATGCCCTATGCCAACAGTGCCTGACAACGGCTCTTTTACCAGTCGTTCTACCAGGTTGGCGAGTTTGCCTTCGGCACGCCGACGCTCGATACTGTCACCAACCAAAGTGGCAAGGCCGGCACTGTCATAGCCGCGATATTCCAATCGCTGCAGACCATCCACGAGCAAACCCGCGACCGGCCGCTCCGCCAGAATACCGACAATACCGCACATGCGCCGCGCTCCGTATGAATCATTCGTGTTGAAAGGCTTCGTAAGGCATAGCGGATTGGCCGGCTGGCACAAGCCATGACCGTGTCAATTTGCGTGACGGCGTATTACCGAGCGCGTCACTTACTTTTTAAGTGGTGGGCGATGCACGAAGAAGCGCACGGTCGCCACGCCATAGTCCCGCTGCTGCATCAGTATAAGATGCGGCGGCAATCTTACCGTTTCACCCAGCGCCGTTTCCAGGACCAGGACGGCATACGGCGCGAACCAGCCTGCGGCAAGTAAGGCAGGAATGATTTTATCTGGTAAGGCTTTCCGATAGGGGGGATCGCAAAATATAAGATCGCATGGCTTCGGCGCTGGGGGGGGATGCGCAGCATCACCGGCGATGAGGCTGCAGGAGGTTTGCACGCCGAGGATGCCGATATTTCTGCGCGCGATCTGCAATGCGCTGCGTTCTTTTTCCATCAACCAAGCACGAACCGCCCCACGCGAGAGGGCTTCGAAAGCCATGGCACCCGTGCCGCTGCACGCGTCCAGTACGTTGCAGCCCGCTGGAACCGGTCGACCCCACTCGTGATGTTGCAGAATGTTAAAAATCGCTTCGCGTGTCCGCATGGCGGTCGGCCGTGTGCTAAAACCGTCTGGCACGGCCAAAGCGCGGCGGGCGAATTTTCCGGCGGCGATCCGCATCAGCGTCCCCCTGTACCCGGCGTGAAGAAGTCTGCCATCTGTTCTTTGAGAATCCGCTGCGGCAATTCTTCGGCTTGACCTGGAAGCAATTTGCCAAGTTGAAACGGGCCAAAAGAGACGCGAATGAGGCGCGTGACCTGCAGCTTCATATGCTCCATGAGTTTGCGGATTTCGCGGTTCTTGCCTTCACGGATATTGACCGTGAGCCAAGCATTGCTGCCCTGTGCGCGCTCTAGCGCCGCGATAATGGGACCGTAAGACACGCCTTCTACCGTCACACCCTTGGCCAAGGCGGCCAGTCGCTGCTCCTTCACCGTGCCATGAACGCGCACACGATAATGCCGCAGCCAGGCATGCTTAGGCAGTTCCAAGTGCCGCGCTAGCGCGCCATCGTTGGTCAGCAGCAGCAAACCTTCGGTCGTCAAATCCAGCCGACCAACACTGACAACACGTGGCAGGCCGGGCGGCAGGTTGGCGAACACGGTTGGCCGCCCCTCCGGATCGCGCGCCGTGGTCACAAGACCTGCGGGCTTGTGATAGCGCCAGAGGCGCGTGGGTTCCTTGCCTTGCACCATCTTACCGTCAACCTGAACGGTTTGCGCGGCGGTGATATTGAGCGCCGGCGAAGTCAGGATTTGGCTGTCCACGCTCACGCGGCCTTCGGAGATCATCCGTTCGGCATCACGTCGCGAACAAACGCCCGCTCGCGCCAGGAATTTGGCGATGCGCTCGCCTTTCTCCGCCTGGTCTGGATTTACAGCGTTTGCGGCGCTAGTCTCCGCGTTAGTTTTATGATTTTTGGCCATAGGTTAGATTAGCTTAAATGCCCTCCTTCATGCAAATCGCCTTGGCCGAAGCCCGCACCGCAGCCATGTCAGGCGAAGTGCCGGTCGGCGCCGTCCTGGTGGATGCGGCCGGGCAGGTTCTCGCCCAGGCCGGCAACAACACGGAAGCTGCACACGACCCCACCGGACACGCCGAAATGCGCGTCATCCGCGCCGCCTGCACAAAGCGGCAATCGCCGCGCCTGCCGGACTGCGATCTCTATGTCACGCTGGAACCATGCGCCATGTGCGCCGCCGCTATCAGCTTCTCGCGCATCCGGCGAGTCTATTTCGGCGCCTATGACCCCAAAGGCGGCGGTGTGGAGCATGGCGCGCAATTCTTCCGCCAGCCCACCTGCCACCACGCGCCGGAAATTATCGGCGGGCTGGAGGAGCAAACGGCGGCGGAACTGTTGCGGGCCTTTTTTGAAAAATTAAGGGAATAGTTCAGATTTGAAAGATAAACATTCGTGCCAAGCAATCGAAGCGGTGCTTTTTTTACTGGAACTATTTTATGTCAGACCTTGGCTCTCACAATACTCAGGGCACTGACACAGCTTGCGCAGCATACCATGCTGTACCCAGAGCATGAAAACATCTCATCTCCAGCTGATGCAAGTCAGAAACACGGTGCATTTCGGAATTGTTAAGGAGCAACCGGCGCCCATAATATATCGTCAATCACTTCTGCGCCGGCGCAGAGCATGACAAGACGGTCAAAACCGAGCGCGATACCGGCGGCGGGCGGCATGCCGAAAGCAAGTGCGGCGAGAAAATCTTCGTCAATCGGGTAGTGCTCGCCGTAGAGCAAAGCTTTGGCTGCTATATCGGCCTCGAACCGGCGGCGTTGTTCTGCCACGTCGGTCAATTCGCCAAAGGCGTTCGCCAGTTCCAACCCGCAAGCATACAGCTCGAAGCGTTCGGCCAGGCGTGGCTCCTCCGGCTTCGGCCGCGCCAAGGCGGCCTGCGAAACCGGATAGTCACACAAAAAAGTCATACGCTTGGCACCCAAATGCGGCTCGATCCGCTCACCCAGAATCCGGAAGAAAATTGCGTCCCAATCATCGTCATCAGCCGTACGCACACCGATGCGTGTGGCTTCGGCACGCAGCTTAGTCGTGTCGCCGACATGCGGCTGCGGCATGGTGGCTATCAAATCAATATGAGCATAAGTTTTGAAGGCTTGCGGCAAGGTCAAAACTTCCGCTTCCGCCGTCACGTCGCAAACCATGCCACGAAAACTGAAAGTGCTGCGATCACAAGCTGCAGCGCCAGCACGCAGCAATGCCGCGCAGTCCGCCATCAGGTCACGGTAATCCGCATGCGCGCGATACCATTCCAGCATTGTGAATTCTGGGTGATGGGTGCGTGAGCGTTCATTGTTGCGATAGACCGGGCACAGCTGATACAGCCGCTCCACCCCTGCAACCAGCAGCTTCTTCATGGTGAATTCCGGGCTGGTATGCAGATAGAGCGTATGCGGCGGCTCACCATGCGGCCGCATCAAAGTGGTCTTGAAAGCGTGCAGATGCACTTCGATACCTGGGGAGATTTGCAACGCCGGCGTGATGACTTCATCAAAGCCCTGCTGCGCGAACCACACGCGCACTGCCTGAGCAACGCGCTGGCGCCGTTCCAGGAAAGGCCGTTTACGTAGGAATTGCTCCGGCCGCCACCACGGTGCGAGCGGCTCAGAGCCCATTGGCGAGCTTGAACTGCGCCACCGGCTTGCCGAAGCGCGGCTCCTGCTGCAGCACTACGCGCTCCAAAGCGGCCATGCGGCCATAATGCGGCGAGTTGGTGGTGACCGGGCGACCATTCACGGCATAGCCATCGCCGGTGATCCGTAG
>CAYOGS010000227.1:0-3862 GCA_964403435.1 uncultured Rhodospirillales bacterium
CATGATGGGGTGTGGATGTTGACCGGGGGGGGGCGCGAACCAGCGACACAAAACCACGATGCCAAGACTTTCAGCCCATTGTCTGGCGGCATTTCTGTCCCTATAATCTGAAAAAAGCAACGTAACTTACTGACCATAAATGGGTTTGTGCCATGAAGACGCTAGCCGACATTCGTTCGACCTTCCTGTGCTATTTCGAGCGACAGGGACACACGATGGTGGATTCCAGTCCGCTTGTGCCACGCAACGACCCCACGTTGATGTTCACTAACTCTGGGATGGTGCAGTTCAAGAACGTTTTTACTGGCAAGGAAAAGCGTCCCTATAGCCGCGCCACCACCGCGCAAAAAAGCGTACGTGCCGGCGGTAAACATAATGATTTAGAAAATGTGGGTTATACGGCGCGGCATCACACCTTTTTCGAAATGCTCGGCAATTTTTCATTCGGCGACTATTTCAAGGATGAGGCCATCCATTTCGCGTGGGAATTGGTGACGAAGGACTTCGGTCTTAAGCCGGACAAGCTGCTCGTAACAGTCTATCACGACGATGATCAGGCAGCTAACTTATGGAAAAAGGTAGCAGGCATTGGTGATGACCGCATCATCCGTATCACCACCGATGCCAATTTCTGGCGCATGGGCGAAGTCGGACCATGTGGGCCGTGTTCTGAGATTTTCATTGACCAAGGCGACCGGTTGCAGGGCGGCCCACCTGGCAGTCCAGATGAGGATGGCGATCGGTTTCTGGAATTCTGGAATCTCGTCTTCATGCAGTTCGAGGAACTGCCGGATGGCCGCCGTGTACCTTTGCCACGTCCGTCGGTTGACACGGGTATGGGGTTGGAGCGTATGGCGGCAATCCTGCAGGGTGAACTCTCCAATTATGATATTGATCTTTTCCGGCACTTGATTGGCGCGACGGCTGAAATTCTGAAGATTGACCCGCAAGGGGCACAGCGCGCGTCTTACCGCGTCATTGCAGACCATTTGCGCGCTTGCTCGTTTTTGATCGCCGATGGCGTGTTGCCCAGCAACGAAGGCCGTGGCTATGTCTTGCGCCGTATCATGCGCCGTGCCATGCGCCATGCGCATCGGCTTGGAGGCAAGGAGCCGATGTTGTTCCGTCTCGTGCCGGAATTGGTGAAACAGATGGGTGTTGCTTATCCGGAACTCGGGAGAGCGCAGTCCTTGATCACCGAGACCATGAAGCTTGAGGAAAGTCGTTTCCGTCAGTTGCTGGATCGCGGTCTGAAGCTTCTGGATGAGGAGACTGTGGGGCTGACGCCCAGCACGCCGCTCTCTGGCGATGTTGCTTTCAAGCTCTACGACACCTACGGCTTCCCGTTAGACCTGACGCAGGACGTGTTGCGTTCTCATGGATTGTCGGTTGACGGCGCCGGTTTTGAAACTGCTATGGCAAAGCAGAAAGCTGCTGCTCGCGCTGCTTGGGTGGGCTCGGGTGATACCGGAACGGAGAAGTTATGGTTTGATCTGAAAGATGATCTCGGTAGCACCGAGTTTCTCGGTTATAGCACCGAAACAGCCCAAGGCATTGTCCGCGCTTTGGTTAAAGCTGGCCAGCTCGTCTCTACCGCCCAAGTTGGCGACAAGGTGCAGATCCTTGTAAACCAATCGCCATTTTATGCCGAATCGGGTGGCCAGGTCGGCGATACTGGCTGGTTCACCACCACAAAAGGGGCTCGTATCGAAATTACGGATACGCAAAAACAACTTGGAGCACTCTGGGTTCATCATGGCGTCGTGCAGGAAGGCAGTTTAGCCTTGGAAGACGGTGTGACGATGGAAGTTGATCATGCCCGTCGCAGCCAAGTACGCGCCAACCATTCCGCGACACATCTGTTACATGAGGCGCTACGCAACAGACTTGGTAAGCATGTTGCGCAGAAAGGCTCGTTAGTAACGGAGGATAAGCTGCGTTTCGATATTAGCCAACCGGTGCCGATCGTCGGTAGCGACTTATGGGCTGTCGAGCAGGAAGTGAATGATCGCATATGCCTGAACAGCAAGGTGGTCACGCGGTTGATGACGCCAGAGGAAGCCGTTAAGGAAGGTGCTATGGCGCTGTTTGGCGAAAAATACGGCGAAGAAGTTCGGGTTGTTGCGATGGGGGGCCGTTCAGACGATGGACGGACGGCCTATTCGGTTGAGTTGTGTGGCGGCACACATGTACTGCGCACTGGTGATATTGGCGCATTCAAGATCGTGGCAGAAACGTCCGTCTCCGCTGGCGTGCGTCGGATCGAGGCACTGACCGGTTCTCGTGCTGTGGCCTACCTGGCTGAGCAGGAACAGCGTTTGCATCAGGTAGCAGAGGTCTTGAAAGTCGCGCCGGCGGAAACGCTGCAACGGGTGCAAACATTGACGGAAGAGAAGAAGAAACTGGAACGCGAAATTGGTGAGCTGCGCCGTCAATTGGCGCTGGTCGGCGGCGGTGGACATGCAGTTGCTCCAAAAAATATTAACGGCGTCTCGGTAATTGCGCGTATACTGCAGGACTTGCCGGCCAAAGATCTCAAGCCCATGGCGGATCAGTTGCGACAGCAAACGCCCTCTGGCGTCATCGTGCTGTTGTCGGATTTTGAAGGAAAAGTTTCTATTGTGGTCTCCGTTTCACCAGACTTGACGGGAAAAATAAGCGCCGTGGAGCTGGCCCGTGCTGGTGCCGAGGCTGTCGGTGGTAAAGGCGGCGGAGGCCGTGCGGAAATGGCGCAAGCTGGCGGCAGCGACATTCATGCAATGCCGCACGCTGTCGTAGCGATTGAAGGTATGATCGCAATTAAGGCGGCTTAGGAGGACATTGTGATGTCTGTATGGAAAGTGCGTCTCGTTTGCGTTGTTACATTGATAATTGTCAGCTGTTTTTCATTTTCCGCAGGCGCAGCAAACTTCCAGCGCGGTAAATTGCGTCACGATGGTCTTGACCGGACATATCTCTACTTCATTCCGCCTGATACAACGAAAAATTCAAAGTTACCGCTGGTCTTGCTGCTGCATGATGGCTTAGGCAGTGGGGCAAAGGTGTTGCGTGACACTACGTTGCCGTTTTTGGCTGAACGACACAGATTTATTTTGTTAGCTCCAGATGGCGTGAACGAAACCTGGAACGACGGACGGGACGGTTATATCAGTAATGGTAAGTCGGATGCTGACGACGTCGGATTCCTTCTTACACTGCTAAAAAGCATGATAATTAACAACAACGCGGATCCCAATCACATTTTTATCACGGGCATTTCAAATGGCGGGATGATGGCATACCGGATGATCTGCGACCGGGGTGACTTGTTTGCTGGAGCAGCCGCTTTCTCTGCCACCATGCCACGCGCTTGGTTCAAAGATTGCCATTCCAACACTCCAGTACCACTGCTCATGTCTATAGGAACAGACGACCCCTTGGTGAACTGGAACGGTGGAGTTGCCAAGCGAAATGGCGTCGACATGGCTTCAGCCATGGACACCTTTACCTTTTTCCAAGTTAGAGCCGGTTGCAAAAGTACAGATAGAACTGAAGTTCCAGATCTTTCACCTCAAGACAAATCAAGCGTAACACAGTTAAGCGGAAAATCCTGTGCTGCGCCGATTGTTTTCTTTGTCGTCAATGGTGGTGGGCATCAATGGTTAAATCACCAAGGTGTTACAGGCCTTCAGGTTCTGCTTGGAAATGTCAATCGGGATCTCGATAGCGGTCAGGTAGTATGGGAGTTCTTTCAGTATCTCGATAGAAAATCTACTAAGGCGAATCAAAAAGCACTGCCCTGATTTTGAGTTTAGGCTGTAGATTCCGAGAGAATGCAATCTTGAGCCGGAGTGATAAAAACGTAGCCCAATGGCGGTGACTG
>CAYOGS010000228.1:0-3834 GCA_964403435.1 uncultured Rhodospirillales bacterium
TTTGCTCAGCACGGCAACGATGCGATCCAGCTTGAAAGGCTTATTGATATAATCATCCATTCCGGCAGCTAGGCAACGCTCGCGATCACCGGACATTGCATCTGCGGTCAGCGCAACAATGATGGTATGCTTGCCAAGCGCCGCCTCACGTCGCCGCACTTCACGTGTTGCTTGGAAACCATCCATTTCTGGCATTTGGCAATCCATAAAAACTAAGTCGTAATTGAGTTTTTCCATCATGCTCAAGGCTTCTTTGCCGTTGGCGGCTTTGTCAACAATACACCCAAGGTCTTGCAAAATCTTGGTCATCAGCAAAAGATTGACCTTAAGATCATCCACAACTAACACACGCATCTGCTCGAACCGCACGGCAGGCAGTTCGGTCGGCGTGGCATCACCGCGGAGTAGCTTCGTGAGCATATGCCGTGTGATAACCGGCAAAGTCTTACCAGAAGCCTTTGCATCGAGAAGAAATTTGAGCATCATGATGAATTGATCTGGAAAGCACGGCTTCGGCAGACAGCCATGGATATGGTTTTGTCGCAGCACATCCGCAGCATAATGGCGGGTCGGCTCGGCCAGCAGCATGACGATCGGAGAAGGCACGGATAAAGCATGAATTTGTACAGCAAGGGCGCTAGCAGCTTCAGCGCCTGCAAAGTCGTCAAGCACTACAACTTTATAGGGATCTTGCACGGAGGCTTGCAGCGCTTCAAGTGCGGATTGCGGTGATGGCGCTATATTACAGCGCATACCGAATTGCTCCAGCATATTGCTGATAATCATGGCCGATGCCGGGTACTTGCTAGCTACTAGCACCCGGATGTATTCAAGATTTACGTCAGGAGCCTGCAAAATAGAGCCTTCAACAGTACTTTCTTCCAAAAGGATATCGAAGGCAAAAATAGATCCGAAGCCAAGTTTGCTCCGCACGGAGATGCGGCCACGCATCATGCTTACCAACTCACGCGTAATCGCCAGCCCCAAGCCTGTGCCACCGAATTTACGAGTGGTGGACTCTTCCGCCTGGGTAAATTTTTCAAACACATAGGACAGTTTATCAGCAGGAATACCAATTCCCGTATCCTCAATCTCACAGTAAAGGCGGCACGAACGGTCTGCTTCAAGTTTAGCATCTACCCTTATTAGAACATGTCCCTGGTTGGTGAATTTGATGGCGTTGCCAACTAAATTGAGAATGATTTGCTTGATCCGCCCTGGGTCACCGCGAAAATAGCGCGGCACTGATGGCTTGAACTCAACCAACAGCTGCAGTCCCTTTTCCTGCATGCGGAGCAACATTACGTCGGTGACTTCATTGATGACGGTGTGCATATCGAAATTGATTGGTTCTAATACCATATGACCGGCTTCGATTTTCGAAAAATCTAGGATATCATTGATGATATCCAGTAAATGGTCGCCGGAACGATGGACAATCTCCGCCCAGCCGCGCTGCTCTGGATTCAATGGGGTGTTGAGCAAAAGCTGCGTCATACCAAGGATGCCATTGAGCGGCGAACGGATTTCGTGACTCATATTGGCCAAAAAGTCTGATTTTGCCTGACTGGCCTTCTCGGCCACAGCCTGCGCCTCCAACGCAATTTTCTGTGACGATTCGACTTCCGCTACCCAACGTTGTAACTCCAGTTCTACCATGTCTTTTTCTGTGATACGCTGCGATAAATCTTGCCGGGTTTTCTCCAATTCCTGATGCCAGTTGCGGATGCTCCGGGCGGCCAATACCCACAAGACACCTATGTTGACAGCAAAAAAAGCCGCGACCATCCAGCGTAGTGTAAAGTGCCTGGATAGTTCTGCCATTGCCTGATAGCTTGGCGTATTCGACAAGATATAGTGCTTAAAGATATAGCTGCTGCCAACCCATGCTGCAAAAGAGAGGCATGCAATCAGGTTGATAAACAAAAGACGGTTTTGATTTCCGCTAGACGGCTCATCTGCTTGATGCTTCTTACCCCGTCGCATTAGCGCCATAGCGAAGGCAGTACAGCATATTAAAATAGTTACGAGGCCAAGCGTAACAACCTGCATAATGACTTCTTGAGTTGTTATGTTACTAGCATCAGCGCTTGGTACTGCCGCTGCGGCATCTCTGCTGAAGTGCGTGAAGCCGATACCTAGGATCACGCTAAGCTGCATGACTCGATCGCGAGGCCATCCGAATTGCTGCAGGCCAGCAATCTTGGAAATTATCCTGAGGCCACCTGATGCAAAATGCGACGCAAAAAGTTTTCGAAGGGTTCTTGCCGTCGCAATATGACACGCTTCGGTAAGCGCTCTATAGGTGCCGAGCGCGGTCACGATGAAATACAGCAACACCTGAATGTGTCGATAGGTACCGGTTTCAACCGCTGCTGATCTTGCGCCAAGGTGGATAAACTCTTCAAGCATGAACACCACGAAGACTTTGATGTGACCCTCGTCTTCGCTACTTCAAAGACATAGGTGTGGTGATTGAGGAGCAGGAACCATACCAAAGCGTTGGTTGACCAATTGTTAAGGTTGACCTCCTTCCCCTTGAGTGACTGCCTACACCTGTATGCCATTCACATTGGCCTGCCTCTTGCATGTCTCTCAGTATGAGCAAGAGCAACACTGCCGCCGAAGTAAAAATCCTCAAAGAACTTCTTAAAGTCCCTGGGCTTATGGCGCAGTTCGGCCAGCATGTTGCACTGCGGCGGTTGCGCCACGCTAAGCAGGTGCTACTGGTTGAGGATCAACTGCTGTCGCGCCGGATGATGCAGCAGTTCCTAAGCCGGTTCACAGTGGTGAGTGAGGCGGTCAATGTACGTAGCGGTTTAGAACATTACCTGAGTCACGCGCCGGATATAGTCTTTTTGGATATTGATCTGCCGGACGACACCGGGCACACGCTGGCACGCATTATCAAAAGCATTGATCCGGAAGCGTATGTGGTGATGGTGACCGGCAATCACACTGCCGAGGATGTTGCAGCCGCACGCGGTAATAATATTGAAGGTTATATTATCAAACCGTTCAGTAAACAGAAAATTATGAATTCCTTGGTTAAGTACCTTGCCTTACATCCCAACCTTGTAATCGAGGCCAATGTATGATGAACCAACCTGTTAACCTGGAAAATCTGCGTGACATCACAGGTGGCGATACCGAGATCGAAAAAGAGCTGTTCCAGGTGTTTCTGGACTCGGCACAAGATTGCCTAACTGCACTCGCTGCCAGCTGCACGCCTGACAATGCTGAGACTTGGCGCAAGCAATCGCACGCTTTCAAGGGCATCAGCTACAATCTGGGCGCCGAGACGTTGGGCGACATTTGCCGTACTGCGCAAGATTCGTCGAGTTCAGACGTCAATGAAAAGCGCGTAATGCTAGCCGCGTTACAGCATGAGTTCTCGCGCGTACAAACATATCTTCGCGGCTTGCATTAAGCTTGCGGTATGTATAATGCAGCGGTCGCATCGCTAAGGCCCCAAGAGTTCCTTAAGCCGCACAAGTTTTAATCCCCGCCGTTCTAGTGCCGGTAGCCACTTGCCCAAGGCTTGCAGTGTCGCAGGATGCGGATGTCCGATGGCGATGGCAGAACCGTTCCGCCGCGCAACGCTTTCCGTCAAAGCCAGCTGCACCTCGATGGATTGTGGCGATATTACGTTGTCAAGAAACACATCGCGGGCAAGCGCGGGCACCCCGGCCTGGCGTGCAGCGATAGAGCCGGCTGAGCGCGGTGATGTTACAGAATCTAGAAAAAACAGGCGTCGTGACTTTATTTCCTGCATTACTGGCCGCAGCGCTACCGCATCTGCAGTAAAGCGGCTGCCCATATGGTTGTTTAGAC
>CAYOGS010000229.1:0-3833 GCA_964403435.1 uncultured Rhodospirillales bacterium
GGCAAACGAATCGGCGATTACCAAATTATCAGCGAACTTGGGCGCGGCGGAATGGGCGCAGTTTTTTTGGCGGAACGCGCCGACGGAATGTTTGAACAAAAAGTCGCGCTCAAAATTATCCGGCGTGAAACTACCAAAACCGGTCGGCGTATCGCTTAGAATGGATTGCGGGTGTATCAGCCCTTGGTCAAATGCCAAGGCGTAAATGAACGGCTTCAGTGTAGAACCAGGTGACCGACGAGCCCGCGTGCCGTCCACCTGGCCGTCAATGACTGCATTGTAAAAGTCCGCCGAGCCGACGCTAGCGAGTACCTGCATGCTACGCCAATTGAGCAACAACGCACTAGCGTTACGGATGCCGGCTTCCTGCTGGTCGGCAATGTAGCGCCGCAACAGCGTTTCCACTAACCGCTGCCGTTCAGCGTCAAGCGTCGACACAATCTTTTGCTGTTCAGATTGGCGGCTCAGCAAATCACGCGTCAGATGCGGTGCGAGTTGTGGCAAGTCACGCCGTCCATAGTTGGTCAGCGGCAGCTTGAAGAAAAGATTTTGCACCACATCCGCCGGCCGTTCCTCCAGCCAGCGGTCAAACAACCGGTTGCGGGCAGCCAGCAGCGCGGGCTTGGTTGGCACTCCAGGTTCCATGCGGCGACGCGACGGGCTTTGTGGCAACACAGCCAAAGTGATGGCCTGCGGCAGAGTTAAATGCGCCGGCTGGGTATGGAAATAGACCGCCGTCGCGGCGCCGATGCCCTCAATATTATAGCCATAAGGTGCTAGGTTGAGATAGGCTTCCAGCAACGTATCCTTGCTGTAGTGTAGCTCATAGCGCAGGGCATAAAGCATCTGCTGTAATTTGCCTCCGACCGTGCGGCTGTGGATGCCGTATTTGAGGCGGGCCAATTGCATCGTGAGCGTGGAAGCACCGAGGCGTCGCCCGCTGCCGAAATAAGTCTGTGCCATGGCGCGAACGACTGCCACCGGGTTAATGCCAGGATGTGCGTAAAAATATTGATCCTCATGCAGCAGCACTGCGTCGCGCACACGCGGGCTGATGGCTGCCAGCGGCGTGAACAGCCGGTATTTTTCGTCTGACGTCAGCGTCAGTTGCAGCAATTCGCCGTGCCGATCATAGACCACGCGTGAGAATGATACGCCATGAAGCAAGGGTGGCTTGACTGCCATGAACACCACGAATGCCATCAGTAGCAGTAGGCCACTGCTGGCACCGCCATACAGCAGCAATCGCCGGGCGTTCATGGCTTGACGGTGAGGCTGCCGGTTACACCACGCGCTTTGACGGCGCGGTCATACATGGCTTCGGCATAGGCGGGTGGCACGATGAACTGCCCGGCATTTACCGCCTTAATTTTATAGCGGAAGCTCACGGGATATGTCGGCACCGAGCCGAAGGCCAGTACACGGTCTTCCCGCGCATCAACCATCTGAGGGAGCCAGGCTGTTGCGGCATCGCCCTCGGCGCTCTCCATTTCATTAGCCATGGGTTGATAATTAGCATTTCCTTCGCCTTCGCCTTCGCCTTCTCCCTCACCTTCTTGGCTGGCTTGCTCCTGCGGTTGTTGGCGCACGCTTTCCGGCACCACCTCAAAACCCGCCGGCAGCAAATCCACCAGGGCTACATTACTGCGTTCATTTTCACCTAACGCGCGCAATGTGATAACGACTTCCACAGTCTCGCCCAGCTTCGTTTCCTGCAGATTCTGCTTGTCGGCGTTCAGGAAATGGCGATTGACTTCTAGCCCATCTTCGACGGGTCGATCCGGCTGCTGCTTATCATAGCCTTCCGTCGCCAGCTGATAGAACAAACCTAAATCGCCGCCTCCGGCAAATTTTACCTGCGCCTGTGCCAGGCTAAGTTTAGCACGTTTGATAACATCGCCCGTCAATGGCAGTGGCATGAATGTGCCATCAGTCACCTGCTCGCTGATGCTGAGATTGGGCGCGACCTGCGCCGTGCTCGCCGCCGCATAATCGCTGAACGCGATGATGGCATAGGCCGAGGACAGCGTGTTGTAGCTGCCTTCGCCAATAAAATTAGCAACACGGAAGAGGATACTGCGATCTAGTGTCGCTAACCGTTCAGGGAAATGCCGTGCCGTCAAGCTCAGGTAGACCGCATAGCGATTCAGGCTGTTGTAAAATTCAGACTCTGACCAGTAACTTGGGTGGTTGTTCCAATAAGCCGGCTCACCCAGTGTGAATTTGTCAATCAGCGCGTTCGCCTCCGGCGTCAGATGCATCAGCCGATAAGCCGAAGCCAGATAAACGGCGGTCAGATCCTGTGGCCAGTCGGCCTTATGGTTCTTGTCCAGATATTCCAACAGATTAGGCAGATAATTCGCCGTCACCGTGCCGCCACGCGTGAGAAGATAGATAGCGTAAGCCTGTAGGCGGGCTTCGGCAAGGCTGTTGGGAGCCTTATTGGCCACTAGCTTGGAATAGTCTTCCGACTTCCTCAGGACATCGTCCGGCACCGGCAGATGCTTCTCTTGTGCCAGCAGCATAAAGTGCAGCGCATACACGCTGACGAAGTCATTAGCGGTGCCGCCATAGCCCCAATAACCAAAGCTGCCGTCAGGCCGCTGTAGCTCGCGCAGCCGGCTGAGCGTATGGCGGACGCTGGTTTCCGCCACTTTGCTGTCTCCGCCCATATCCTTGTCGCCATACAGCACAGCCGCAGGCATCGTCTTGCTTAAGATTTGCTCGGCGCAACCGTATGGGTAACGCTCAAGATAGGTGGCCAGTCCTGGAATCAGACTGACCGGCATGGTGGAGAGCGCGGCATCGGCGGCCGCAAACTCGGCGTAGAGAGCGCGCTCCTGCTTAACTATTTTCTCTCCATTCGGCACATAGCCGGCAACCAGGGCTGTCATGTTTGGCACGGGTGGGCGCACGCTGAGCGATGCTTCTGCGACGACTGATTTCTCGCCTTGCGTGACGCGCAAAAGAAGGCGCGCGTCGCCCAATACATGTTGGGCTCTCAGCTTGATTTGTGCCTTGGCTTCGCCGCCTTCCGGCACCGTCAGTTCCGTCTTACCGCCGTCCAGGATCGCTAGATGATCGGACGTCTCCGCCGTAAGCACCAATTTGGCATGTTGCCCGCTGCCGGACAGATTGTTGGCGACGCTGATACCCACGGTGAATGTGTCATCCGGAGCGGCAAACAGCGGTGCGTTGGGCGTGATGATCATATCACCTTTGATATAAGCACGCGTTTCCGTCGCGCCCATGGTCTTACCGGAAACCGCTACAGCCATAATGCGCAAATTGCCGTTGAAATAATCCGGCACCGAATAGGTCACCTTACGTGGCGTATTGTCCGCTTCCACCAGACCGGACCAGAACGCGACCGGCGGTTGCGTCTTGCGCTTGAACGGGTTGAGGTTCTTGCCATCGGCAAATCCGCCGTCACCACCAGAAGCCGCCGCGCCTCGCAATAGGCCATACTCAGGCATCAGCTGATCCAATATTTGCGCCGTATCCACCTGCAGCGCGCGCTGGCCGACGAAATAATCCAGCGGCTTAGGCGTGATGTAATGCCCATATTGGAGAATGCCTTCATCCACAGCGAAAATAATGATTTTTCCGGCGGTCTTGGTCTGATAAGTGATGTTCAGCTCTCCGCCGGGTTTCACCATCTCAGGTACGTTCAACTGAATCGCGCTATCAACCGCCGCCGTGCTGACGAAAAATGGCTGTACGGCGTAGGCAAGCGGCTTGGCATAGACCTCGCGTGAATTCAAGGCGCGCAGGAATTGCACATTCACAAACCCCTTGCCAGTGAAGCCCGCCGGCACAGGTATGGTCTGTAC
>CAYOGS010000230.1:0-3824 GCA_964403435.1 uncultured Rhodospirillales bacterium
CGCCATGATCGTCACTCCCGTCTGTTCGCTGAAAACGCCCTATCCCTAGCTCAAGCATATCCCAAACCCAACTGGCTTAACCAGTTAATTCGCGGCCGAAATTACTTTCAGACGCCAGGCTACCGGCCATTTACGGTTTGTTAGCCAGACTGGTTCGGCGCCGCCGGCTGAAGCAAAAACCGCTTAAATCCTTGACGCTCCATGCCGTGTGGCTTAGAGATGCCCGCTTAACCGTCCTTGAGCCGCTCGCGGATCAAAGGCATCGTTTTCTGCCGGCCGCTTGCAGCCGGTATGACAGTTTTTCACCAGTCCTGCCGCCGGTCCAGACTTGCGGTGCAACGAACGTAAAGGAAGACAGACTATGGCAAACCATCCCTCCGCCGCCAAGCGCGCGCGGCAATCCGTCAAGCGCAATATCGTCAATCGTGCCCGCATGGCCGAGACACGCGGTGCCGTGAAGAAAGTAGAAAAAGCAATCGCCGCCGGTGACGCTGCTGCTGCTGCTGCTGCGCTGAAACAAGCTGAACCTGCGCTCGCACGCACGGCGCAAAAAGGTACCATCAAGCGCAAAACCGCGGCACGCAAAACCTCGCGGCTCGCTAAGAAAGTCAAAGCACTGCAAGCGCAATGAGTTAGGATGACGGCGCGGGAAAAATCCCGCGCCGCGCGCACGAAATGTGCGTATTTACTGTCAAGCGAATCTTCCGATTGAATACTGTCTCTCATTCAGTCTAGTGTCATCTCTCCGGCGTAACGAAATCAATTTCGTCATTCACGCCACGTCTCCACATTTTTGCCAGGGCGAAGACAATGAGCAAAACTCACCTTGTTACCGCGGATCATCCTCCCAATCATCGCGGGATCGTAGGTGCTGTGCTCTTCTTGTTGCGCGACTTGGTTGCCGCGTAAGCTTTTCGGCCTTCCTTCTAAAATTGTAGTGCATGGGTTCCGTCACGATCGTGACGGTTGTGGAGTTTTGTTTTCCTCGAGGTATGGGTATGATGGCGGTTAAAACGATGGATCAAGAACGCTCAGGACAAAAATTCACGATCGTAGCAGGCAAGGATAGCATCGAGCAGACGCAGGCTGCCGCCTGGCAGAAAGTCATGCAGACGATGCGCGAGCGCCTCGGTGAAACAGTGTTTCAGCGTTGGCTGGCGCCGCTACCCGTGCGTTGCGACGCAGCGGGCGTTACCTTGCAAGCACCCACCCGCTTCATGCAGGATTGGATCGAGCAGCATTATGTTGACCAGTTACGCGCCCTCTGGCTGCAGGCTGGCGGTGCTGGCGTGGTGCAAGTACTGGTGCTCAGCAGTGTGCGGCCAGTTTCTGAAGCGATGGCTGCTGATCCGGCCCCTTCTCCGGCTATGAGTGCAACCTTTCCAACCGCTGCACCAACGGTGGCGCCAGCACCCTTGAGCTTCACCGATAACGGCGTTAGCACACTTGACCCGCGCTTCACGTTTGAAAATTTTGTTGTCGGCCGTGCTAACGAGTTGGCCTTCGCGGCCGCGCGTCGCGTTGCGGAGCAGAGTACACCAGGCTTCAACCCGCTCTTTCTCTATGGCGGCGTCGGCTTGGGCAAGACGCATCTCATGCATGCGATCGCCTGGCATCTGCGCCGGCATCACCCGGAACGCCGCGTCATTTATATGTCGGCGGAAAAGTTTATGTATCAGTTCGTCCGCGCTCTACGTTTCAAGGATACAGTGGCGTTCAAGGATCAGTTCCGTTCGGTAGACGTGCTGCTGATCGACGACGTGCAATTCATCAGCGGGCGCGAACATACGCAGGAAGAGTTTTTCCACACCTTCAATGCGCTGGTGGATCAAAACCGTCAGGTCATCGTCTCGGCCGACAAGTCGCCCCAGGATTTGGAGAAGATCGAGGAGCGTTTGCGCTCGCGTCTGGGCTGGGGGCTGGTGGCGGATATTCACCCCACCAACGCCGATCTACGTCTAAACATTCTGCAAAGTAAGGCGCGACTGGCTGGTTGCGCGGTGCCCCAGCCGGTGCTGGAACTGCTGGCTTATAAAATCAGCAACAATGTGCGCGAGCTTGAAGGTGCTTTGAACCGTATCGTCGCCCACGCCCAGCTGGTCGGCCGTGCCATCACCCCGGAAATGGCACAGGAGGTTCTGGCCGATATTCTGCGCGCCAGTGACCGCCGCATTACCATTGACGAAATTCAGAAACGCGTCGCCGAGCATTACAATATCCGCCTGGCAGACATGCATTCTGCGCGCCGTGCCCGCATCGTCGCTCGACCTCGGCAGGTCGCCATGTATCTGGCGAAACAACTGACACCCCGCAGCCTGCCGGAGATTGGCCGTAAGTTCGGCGGCCGCGACCACACCACGGTGATACACGCCGTGCGAAAGGTTGAGGAGTTGGTAGGGCAGGATCAGGGCTTGCGCGACGACGTGGATCTGCTGCGTCGTATGTTGCAAGGCCAGCCGAACTGAACACGTCGCCTGCCAGCATGGTAAAAGTCGTACCTTTTGCCGCACCCCACCAAGCAGGCGTTTTGGCGCTCATACTTCCCATCCAGCAAACAGAATTCGCCATCCCAATTACAGCCGCCGATCAGCCCGATTTGCAATCCATTGAAAACTTCTATCAGCAGGGTTGCGGTAATTTCTGGGTAGCTTTAGAGGGCGATGCCGTCATCGGCTCCATCGCCTTGCTGGATATCGGCGGCAGTCAGGCAGCGTTGCGGAAAATGTTCGTCCGTGCTGACCGGCGTGGACCAGCCCTGGGCGTCGCCGCAAAGTTGCTAGCTGCGCTCTTGTGTTGGGCGAAGGAAAAAACTGTGCGAGAAATCTATCTTGGCACCACGGCGCAATTCCTGGCGGCGCACCGGTTTTATGAAAAACATGGCTTCACAGCTGTGTCCAGCGCGACTTTACCACCTGCTTTTCCGGTCATGGCGGTTGACAGCGTGTTTTACCGCTATAGTCTCGCCTGACCGAGGGGCAAGTGGTGGAGAAAGCGCATGATGGAAAGCTATCGCGGCACTGCTCCCTCGCCCTGGGGCACCATCGCTTTATTCAGTGACGGCCTAGCGCTCACCGGCATGGATTTGCCTGGCGGTCGCTATGTTAAACCGGCAGGACAGGATCACGAATCCCTTCCAGTTTTCCAACACGCGCGCCAAGAGCTGGCAGACTATTTTGCAGGAAAACTGCGGAACTTCACCGTACCGTTCGATCTCGTGGGCACCGCGTTCCAAGTCAACGTCTGGCGTGCGTTGCTCAAAATTCCTTACGGTAAAACCGCCACTTATAGTGATATAGCAAAAAAAATTGGCTCCCTACGCGCCGTGCGTGCCGTGGCAATGGCCAATGCGCGCAACCCACTGCCACTCATCGTCCCATGTCACCGCGTGATTGGCAAAAATGGCGCGCTTACTGGCTATTCTGGCGGCGGCGTCACGCGTAAAGCGGCGCTGCTCAAGCTTGAGGATGTTGCGCTTTGAAACGCGCAGCCTGGCGTGGCGGTTGTAGTAACAACGCCATGGTGCGATCCTTGTCGGCGCCGGCTGGACGGTAGGCGACCTCGACCGCCAGCGTGCTGATGGCGGTTTTAACACGGTTCAGTTTGGCACTGACGACACGGAGTGTAGGTGGGCGTGTTGCGGTCGATAACTCGCTCATCACGCCTGGAGCGAAGCCGGCCGCGAGGAACTCACGTAGCCGTGCTTCGGTCTGCATGTTCAATGCCGTCGGGCGGTCTTTTTTCGCGCGCGCAAAATCGAACGGCTGCGGCTCCGGGTCGGCGGCACGATGCTTTTTCTGCAGTTTAAACTGCGCCTGGTGCAAGGG
>CAYOGS010000231.1:0-3818 GCA_964403435.1 uncultured Rhodospirillales bacterium
GCCCCTGCCTTTTCTTTGGTTATCCTCCATATCCAGATAGATAACGCTCGCTACACAAAAGTTATCGGCGTGTTCGAGATACTGATACGCATTGACAATAATATTTCACAAACAGTCTAGGCGGCTGGTTATTTGGTGAGCGACGAATTTTTCGAACAGCGCGCTCTCTCTACTAGTCGTAGAGGTTGGGTGTGTTAAATGTAGATAATTGGGTGCTCTGCTGATTTGCAATGTCAATAGTCTTCCTAAATTCCGCTGATGGGAATCCTTGCTTTGATGAAAGCGAGGAACTGTCCCCGGGGCACGGAATGGCGATAGGCGAGCGGTCTCGGCTGAAAAAAATAACAGAAAATCAATGTTGCAACGCACAACTTGTCGACGCCCAGCATAATCCGCTTTACACTGGACCCGGTTAACCACCGTCGGAGCCAGGAGGCAAATACGGTTGCGTGGTAAATGACCTTGATGACATCGAAGGCTTCATCCAGTCGATGGATGCTGCGCGAACAGTTGACGACGTGTATGTGGCCACGTCGCGTCAAATATGCCAACTCGGGTTCGACTTTTTCGGCTATCAACTCCTTGCGCCTCCGATTGGCCCTCATGTTCGCCTCTATCTGACGAGCAAGCCAAAAGGCTGGACCCTGCAATATATCGAGAAGAATCACATCAGCGAAGACTTGGTGTCACTCCACGCCGCACGCACCATTCGCCCGTATCTTTGGTCGCAGATCGTTCCCAGCCATCACATGACCAAACCGCAACAATTGGTGTTTTGCGAGGCAACTGAATTCGGTCTGCGGACGGGTGGCACTATTCCTATTCACGGGCCAGCGGCGGCGAAGGCATTGTTCTCGCTGGCTAATACGGGGAATGAAGCTGACTTCAGACGGCTTTTCCTGCAGGAACGTCATGTTCTGCAAATCATCGCCACTTATGTGCACGAGCAGTTGCTTCGGCTGGGGTTAGACAAACTACCCCCATATCCTGTTATCAAGCTTTCCCCTCGTGAGATCGAAGTGCTCACCTGGACTGCTAGAGGCAAGACTTCGTGGGAAATATCAGTAATTACATCACTGTCGGAAGCAACGGTGCGCGAATATATCGAAAACGCCTGTCGCAAGCTTGGCACCTATAGCAAAACTCATGCGGTTGCGGTTGCGATCCTACACGCCCTGATCCACCCCTAAATCAACCCCCGCAAATGGAGGGGGTGCTTAGCCACTGATTCTCACACAAGTTTGTCGCTCATTCTGATTGCGAATGGGGCAGGCATGTTGGCAGTGGTGCAAGCCGGACAAGTGGGCAAGACAAGTCTGTTGATCGATATGCACCGTTTGCGCAAGCGCGTCTTCAAGGATCGCCTCGCTTGGGCAGTCAATATCAGCCGGAGCGGGATGGAAGTCGATGCCTTTGATCTGCCGGAGGCCTTCTATCTCTTATCGGTAAGCGAGGAGGGCCGCGTGTGTGGTAGCTGGCGCTTCCTGCCGACTTCGGGGCCAACCATGATCCGCGACATCTGGCCGGAATTCATGTCCAGCATTGACCTTCCCGTTGACCCCCTCGTCTGGGAGGGTAGCCGTTTTGCCGTGGAAAAATCGCCTTGTAACGGCACAAAAGGCTTGGCGCAGATCAACCGTACCACCCAAGAACTCTTCTGCGGCATTACAGAGTTGTGCATCCATTGTGGCATCCGCGAGATTTTTACACTCTACGATTGGCGGATCGCTCGGCTGCTTCAGCGCTTGAACTGCTCAGCTAAGCAGGTGAGCAGCCGGATATGCATAAACGGTTTACCGACAGAGGTCGGTCGTTTTGTCACGAACCGAACTATGCTGGAGCGGCTAAGACACGGCGCCGGCATCCATCACAATCTAATCGACACGCGCGATCTGCCACATGGTCTCATTCATTACCTACACGCCTATACCCAACTAGACACGCCAACATTGAACGGGAGTATGCAGCATGCCTAAGTACAAAACGGTGGCAAACGATAGTAAATCGCCGATGCAGGATCTTGTGACGCGGCGCAAAGAACAGGACACTTTAGTAAAGCAACTCAATGGAGCTAGGTTGTTTTGTGCTCTGATGAGTTGGGACGCGGCAGAAATGTATCTTATGCAAGCGGTTGCAGAAGCCGAGTGTCAGGATTCGATCAGGAAGCCAGCGAGGGAAAAATGCTGAACGGAACCGCAGGCTCCAGTCTATTTGCTCCGCCGTTAATCCCGCCTGGCCGACGAGGCTTGAGCTTGATCTTACAATTGCGCCGAGATCCCTTGCAGTTCTTCACCGACCTTATGGTGGAAGAGGGGGCTTATGCTTGGCTGAACTTGAATGGCACCCGGCTCTTGATGCTAAATGACGCGGTCGGGATCTCCCATGTCCTGCAGGACAACGCCGAAAATTACCGCAAAGGGCGATTCAACAAGGTTCTGAAGTACTTCCTTGGCCGCAGTATGTTTCTGTCCGAGGGCGGAACATGGAAGCAAATGCGGCGTGAATCGGCTCCGGCCTTCGCGACCACTAATCTAGATGCAATGACTGCTGATATGGTGCTTGCGGTTGAAGCGATGTTTGAGCGCTGGACTCCACGTATCGCGCGGCAGGAATCCATCGATATCGGCGCAGAGATGATGAGCCTAACACTCGATGTGGTATTGCGCGCACTCTTTCATGAGAGTCGGCAAAACGTCGCCGACAAACTGCAGCGTTCTCTCGGTCTCTTGCTATCAGAGGCCGAAGGAAGAATTTGGTCACCATTAAACCTTCCCCAAAGTATGGTGCTACGCCTACCCAAATATCGTGGTGCTCTGGACTTCATTCGCGAGTTGGTGCACGAGTTAATTGCGGCTCGCCAACAGAACAATGCCTATCCGAGTGACTTGCTGTCACGACTGATTGCTACTTACGGCCTGAGCACCGCGACAGGACTGGAGCTGCGTGACCAAGTGATGGCGTTTCTGCTGGCCGGGCATGAAACTACGGCCCATGGGTTAGCTTGGGCGCTCTACAAGTTGGCACGTCATCCGGCGCAAGACCAAACCCTGCAGCAGGAAGCAAAGGGACTCGAGATCGAGCTGTTGTCCCGTGACTATCGCACGATGCATGCCGATCTGGAATCCGTCGATCGCGAAGCACGGGAAGTGGAAGCATTGGAGGCCGAACAGGTGGCCGAGCAGGCTCGCCTGGATTCGGAACAGGAAGCGATCCGGCTCCGGATGAACGACGCGGCCGAGGCCATTTCGCGCGTGCGGGATACCTTGGCCGGCACTGAGCAGCGTCAGTCGCAAGCGTTGACGGCTGCGGAGGTTGAGCGAAACCGGACGGAATTGTTCGAGCGGCAACGTGTCCAGGCTTCACAGGAAATGGAACGGCTGGCGGCGGATCAAGAACAGGCCCAGGTCGAGATCGAAGAACTTCGTGCGACTTTACTGCAATTGGATGGCGACATTGTCGCCCAGGAAGCGCAGTTTCAGCAGGCGGACGCTGAAGCCAAGGCCTTGGCCGGGCATCGGACTGCAGCGGTCGGCGAAGAGGAACGCGCCCGAAAGGATGTGCTCAATCTCGCCGTCCTTGTGGCGAACACGGAGCAGAGCCTTGCGCAGGTGACCGCGCGTCAGCAGGAAACCTCAGCCCGAGCGGAGCGGGTCACGCGCGAGCAGGAGCAGATGGTTGCGCAAGTGGCCGGGTTGGATGAGCAGCGGGAACTGCTTGCGGCGCAGCGGGAAGAGGCGAGTCAGCGCATTCAGGGGCTCATGGCGGAACGTCAGGCTGCGATCGAGCGCATTGAAGGGTTGGGCGGGCAGATCACGGGA
>CAYOGS010000232.1:0-3815 GCA_964403435.1 uncultured Rhodospirillales bacterium
TCTATGGACCGACCTGCGACTCCGAGGATCATATCCCCGGCCCCGTTATGCTTCCGGAAGATGTACGGGAAGGGGCTTGGATTGCCGTCGGCCAGCAGGGCGCCTATGGCCAGGTGCTGAAGACGCGCTTTAACGGCTTTCATGCCGAGCAACTGGTGGAAGTGGGTGTGCGAACGGCGGCGACAAAACGCCGGGCACACCCTGCACCGACAAACGCAGAACGCATGACGGCTTGAGCTGCGTGCTGGACCAGACTGCCACCGATGAGCGTGCGCTCAGAGTTCTACAGCAATTGGCGGGTGTGGGAACCCCTGCCTATGTTGCAGATGAAGCCAGATTGGCATCGAATCTCGCCGTGTTGGCCGACCTAAAGACGCAGAGTGGCGCGCAAATCGTCTATGCGATGAAGGCCTGCCCGCTGCACCCCATCTTCCCTATGATCAGTGAGGTGTTGGACGGGTCGACCGCCAGCGGACTTAACGAGGCGCGGTTGGGGCTGGAAGCCTTCGGCAAGCAAGTGCATGTCTATTGCCCGGCCTACACTGTGGCGGAAATCACTGCACTGCTCGCATTGGGGTACCCATTGCATGTCTATTTCAATACGCTTAACCAGCTACACCGATATGCGCCGATGGTGCGTGCAGCTTCACCCGGCCATCATATCGGCTTGCGCGTCAATCCCGCACTGTCATTGACGAGTCTGGACAAATATAATCCTTGCCGGCGTGGTTCCCACCTCGGTGTACCGCTTGAGCAACTGGCTGCCGCAGATTTGAGTCTGGTGGATACGCTGCATGTGCACGCGCTGTGTGAAAACATAGCCGAGGATTCGGCTGCGTTGATTGATCATGTATCGGAGGCTCTGGCGCCCTGGCTGCCCAAGATTCAGAGCATGAATTTCGGCGGTGGTCATTACATCACGCACCCGGATTATCACCTCAATGTGCTCGTTGCGGCGTTGGGGCGTTTTCGGGCGCGTTACCCACAAATCGCGTGTGTGCTAGAACCGGGGGCGGCCGTGGTCTATGACGCCGGCTATCTGGTGGGCCGCGTTCTGGAGGTGATGGAGAATGACGGTGTATGGAGCGCCATTCTCGATATTTCCGCTAACTGCCATGTGCCGGATGTCATAAAGACCGGACTGAACTTGCCGGTGCTGAACGCAAGGGACGCCGGTGTCCTGGAGCATACTTATACACTGGTTGGGCGTACCTGTATGGCGCGAGATGTCTGGGGCGACTACAGCTTCGCTACTCCGTTGCAGGCCGGTCAGCCGATCATCATACAGGATGCGCTACAATACTCGTTGGCTGAGGCCAACTGGTTCAACGGCCACCCACGCCCCAGCCTTGGTTGGCTACGGAAGAATGGGGACTATGAGCAATTCCGTACTTTTGACTACACGGATTTCAAGTACAATTGTGGCTAGCCCATCCTGCTGCGACGTTGTGGCCTATGGGACAAAACGCCCAAAGGGCTTAGTGTCGCGGCTAGTACAGCCCACAGCACAACGAGGCCAAATGAGCAACACACCGCAGGATTTTCTTCATGAGTTTCCAGAATATAAGGATCAAGTGCATCGGCTGAAAACCGCCAACCAGCATTTTGCCCGCTTGTTTGGTGAATATCATGACTGTAACCATGCCCTACATCGCATCGAGCAGGAGATCGAGACGCCTTCGGACGAGCACACCGAAAATTTGAAAAAACAACGGCTACATCTGAAGGATCAACTGGTGACCATGATCCAGACAGCATAATTTAAAACGCCACCAGGAGAGCGCCGTATCGCTTGAGTACGCTTTCCCGCTCGATATAATCCGGCATCGCTTGGCCGACGGCCTGCCAGAAGCGTGTATTGTGATTCTTATGCTTCACATGGCAAAGTTCATGCACACAGACATAGTCAATCACAGCAAGCGGTGCCATTATCAGTCGCCAATTAAGGCGGATATGGTTGTCCGCACTGCAACTGCCCCACCTTCGGCGCGCGTTACTGATACTCACGCTGCGGTTTTGCACGTTTAGCCGTTGTGCCCACAGGGCCAACCTTGCGGCCAATTTTTGACGTGCTCGGCGCTTGAGCCACAAGCGTAACTCAAGCATAATCATTTGCTGTTGCTCGTGCTGCTTCGTTGCTAGGCCGGGTAGAGAGATAATGAATTGTCTTGGCCTCAATTCGCAGCTAGCGTGGCCTTCACGCAGCACAATCTGGCAGACATACCCAAGGTAGGGTAGAACAGCGCCATCAGTATATGCTGTCGGAAGTCCTGTGGCCTGATGCTGGGAGATGACGCGTTGCAGCCAGCTGCTGCGCGTGCCGAGAAATGTACGAATTTGCGCCATACTAGCTCGTGCCGGCGCCGACACCTCCAATTGGCCGCACATACCCATGCGGATGGCGATAGTGCGTCGACGTCGTATGCTGCGCCGTACCTGGCACGTCACTACCACACCGTCAGCCAACGGCACCGACAGCAGCGTAGCTTCGGCGTGATCTGTCACCGCTGCCCTTAGCCTCTGCCGAAATAATGCAGCCACTGGACATTCTCAGGATAGAGCAGCGCAATGCCGAATGGTACCACAAAAGCCATGATGGCTGCGGCGACGCCAAGCAGACCGCCATGATGGTGCATGGCAGGCTTAGCCTGTGGAAACTGTCGTCGGAGGTGGAATAATGCCGCTTGGCCGGTTAAAATATAACCCACAATCGCGCAGAACAGCGGTACCAACATCTCAATCGCCAGCGTGCCTTGTTGACCAGCCGTTTCCAACAAAGTTCTATGCAAAGGCGTGATGTACAGTACACCGCCCAGTACATCTGCCACAATGAAAGAGGCAATAAATCCTGCCCAACGCGCCGCCACCGTTACCCGCGCCAGTGCCTGCTTTACGCCGGCAAGAATCTGCTGGATTACGGGCTTGCTAATTCCTACCGGATAAAGCTTGCGTAGATTGTCCACACGACCATTGCCATTCAGCACCATCTGCGCCGCTTCGGCAATTGCACGAAAGGCTAGTGCTTTGTGAAAATTAACTTTACCTTTCTTAGCTTGCTCAAGGAGGGCAAGGCCTTCAGCCAGAGTCTTGTCGATAAATGCCGGCACTTCCAGCATCGTATTCCGATTGCCGAAAATGGCGATACGCTTGTTTTCATCCACAAACTGAATGACAGCATCGGCACAACGCAACTTAGCAGTATAATTGATAACCGCTTGTCCCGGCTTCTGCTCTTCATCCTTGGGAACAGTGTAGTCAATCGTAGCATGGCCATTAGCCAGCATTTTCAACCCGCCACCACGATCCAGCGCACGGCGTAGCGCGCTCGGCAGTTCCGCGCCACTACCTGATGAGAAAGTGGCCTCTGCACCATACTCCATTGTAACGAGCCGCACCAACTTGCCGCCGCCCTCACAGGGAGGGCAAGGCAACACTCCATTACCCTGGCAGGTGCCGCAAGGGATACCCTTCGTGCCCTGACAAGTGCGACAGACTACCGTGCGCCGCCCGTTGCAGATAATACAGGGTTTGTCGCGATCCGACGGGTCGGTGCCAACACCGAAACAATTATAGCATTGTTCGAAGCCGCGTTCATAACAGATATGGCAGGGTTTATAGCCCTTTCCTACGCAATAATCACAGCCTAATACACCGTTGCCGAAGCAACGAGTACAGGTTTCAGTCGCGCTGAAATTATCCGCCTGCTTGCTGTCGAGAATGATTCGGGCGCTCTCTAACCCCCAACCCTTGCCGATTTGCTTGTCTAGATCGGTTTTAACCTCATTAAACCAGTCTCGGCCTTCCAAGTACTTACG
>CAYOGS010000233.1:0-3814 GCA_964403435.1 uncultured Rhodospirillales bacterium
CGTTTAGGTTGGCCGCAAGTTAGAACAAGACAACGAACAGGTTATATCATGAAAATCCGCGCCCAAGTTGGTATGGTGCTCAATCTCGATAAGTGCATCGGCTGTCACACCTGCTCCGTCACCTGCAAGAATGTCTGGACGTCGCGCGAAGGCGTAGAATATGCCTGGTTCAACAATGTCGAGACCAAGCCCGGTATTGGCTACCCGAAGGAATGGGAGAATCAGGATAAGTGGCGCGGCGGCTGGCGACGGCACGCCAACGGGAAGATTGCGCCGCGGCAAGGCGGACGCTGGCGTATCCTCGCCAATATTTTTGGCAACCCGAATTTGCCGGAGATTGACGATTATTACGAGCCCTTCACTTTCGACTATGACCATCTCCAGAAGGCACCAGAATCCAAGACGATGCCGACGGCCCGTCCGCGCTCCATCATTTCCGGGCAGCGGATGGAGAAAGTGAGTTGGGGACCAAACTGGGAAGAAATCCTGGGTACGGAGTTTGAGCATCGCAAGAAAGACTACAACTTCACCGATGTGGAAAAAGACATCTATGGTGAATTTGAAAACACTTTCATGATGTATCTGCCGCGTCTGTGCGAGCACTGCCTGAACCCGACCTGCGTAGCCTCCTGCCCGTCCGGCTCGATCTACAAGCGCGAAGAAGACGGGATTGTTCTGGTTGATCAGGATAAATGCCGTGGCTGGCGCATGTGCATCTCTGGCTGCCCTTACAAAAAGATTTATTACAACTGGCAGACCGGCAAGGCGGAGAAGTGCACATTCTGCTATCCGCGCATTGAAAACGGCGAACCGACGGTCTGCTCGGAAACCTGCGTTGGCCGCATCCGTTATCTTGGGGTCATTCTTTACGACGCAGACCGGATTGAAGAAGCCGCCAGCGTGGAGAAGAACGAAGATCTTTATGAGGCGCAGTGTCGTATTTTCCTCAATCCCCATGACCCCGAAGTCATCGCCCAGGCACGGCGCGATGGTATTCCGGACAACTGGATTGAAGCGGCGCAGAAATCGCCCGTCTATAAAATGGCAATCGACTGGAAAGTGGCGTTCCCCCTGCACCCGGAATACCGGACGCTACCGATGGTTTGGTATATTCCGCCACTCTCGCCGGTTCAATCTGCGCTCAACGCCGGGAAACTCAATGCTCCCCAGAATGGGGTCATGCCAAACCTGGATGACATGCGGATTCCAATCAAGTATCTGGCCAATATGCTGACTGGCGGCAAAGAACAACCTGTTCGTCTGGCGCTGCAGCGCATGATGGCCATGCGTCACTATATGCGCGGCAAGCATATCGAAGGCAAAGTGGACACTGGGGTGCTCTATGCAGCCGGGCTGACGCCGGATCTGGTCGAAGACATGTACAAGATTATGGCGATTGCCAATTATGAAGATCGGTATGTCATTCCGACCGGGCACCGTGAGGAAACGCTGGACGCTTATGGCGAAAGCGGCGGTTGCGGCTTTAGCTTCGGCAATGGGTGTGCCGGCCATAGCAACAGCAAGTTTGACCTGTTTGAGCAGCCGAAACAAAGCCGTGGTCAGAGCGGCTCAACCAAGGACAACCGCATCAACACCATTTTTACCCGCGATCACTATGAGCCGGAGCTGGCACCCCGCGATGCGGGCGAGTCTGCGCCCAAGAAATCAAGCGGCTGCGGCGGTTGTTGCGGCGGCCAGTGCGGATAGGAGTTATCAATGTTGACGTTGAAAGTGATTGGCCGTTTGCTGTCCTATCCGGAATCGCAGGAGCCTGGAATGATTGATGGCTGTGCGAGGCTTCTCCAGCAGGAAGGCTGGCTGACCGTCCCGACACAGAAAAAGATTATTCAGTTGCTCCGCTCACAGCAGGACGAAGATATGCTCGATCTGCAGGAAGCGTATACGGATCTGTTTGACCGCACGCCTTCCCTCTCGCTGCATCTTTTTGAACATGTTCACGGCGATTCACGCGATCGCGGCCAGGCCATGGTCGATTTGCTGGAACTCTACCGGCAATCCGGTCTCGATATCGCTACCGATGAGCTGCCTGACTATTTGCCTTTGTTCCTGGAATTTCTCAGCACGCAGCCGCTTGAAGTCGTCCGCGGCCATCTGGATAGCGCCGTCAATGTCATCGCCGCGATTGGTGAACGGCTGAATCGACGCCAATCTCCCTATGCCGTTCTGTTTGACGGTTTGGTCGAAATGGCGGCACGCGCCCCTGATCCCGCCCAGCTGACGATGGCTCTGCAGCAGGCTTCAGGCGCCCCCACTGCCGCCGCCGAGCTTGACGCGGTATGGGAAGAGCAATTTGCCTTCGCCAACACCGCGCAAACGACCGGCATTTCCGACGGTTGTCCGAAGGCCCAGGCCATGCTGGCCACGATCGAAGAACGTCTCAGCGCGACACAGGAGGCCAAGATATGAGCAGCGGTCTAGATTTTTTCTTGTTCCAGATTTTTCCCTATATTGCGCTCGGCGCCTGCGTGCTGGGCACACTGCTGCGCTTTGATCGCGACCCATTCTCCTGGCGTAGCAAATCAAGCCAGCTCCTGCGTCGCCGTCAGCTCATCTGGGGCAGCGTCCTCTTCCATACGGGTATTCTGGTCATTCTCGGCGGGCATTTTGTCGGGCTGCTTACCCCCATCGCGGTTTTTGACGCCATGGGAGTCTCACACGGTGCCAAACAGATTCTGGCTATCACGGCCGGCGGCATTGCCGGCATCTTTTGCCTTGTGGGGCTGCTGCTCCTGCTTCACCGGCGACTTTTTGATCCGCGCATCCGGGCCAACAGTTCTTTTGCCGATATTGCCGTGCTCTTCCTGCTGCTGAGTCAACTGCTGATTGGCTTATGCACCATCACGGTATCCATGCAGCATCTGGACGGTCATGAGATGGTCAAGTTTATGGAATGGGCGCAGCACATTGTGACCTTCCGCGGCGGGGCGCATGAGTTTATCGCTGACACTGCCTTGGTGTTCAAACTGCACATCACGCTTGGCTTGTTCATCCTGCTGGTCTTCCCCTTCACACGGCTGGTTCATATGTTGAGCGCCCCGCTCGGCTTTGTGTTCCGTCCTTACCAGATTGTTCGCAAGAGGGCTTCGTGATGCGCTCATTAACCCCGGGTATTATCATTAATGGCTGCAAAATATCTGAAACCGATATTGATGCCGAGGTGCAATACCATCCTGCTGGCAGCCTCGCGGAGGCACGACATGCGGCCAAACGTTCGCTGGTCATCCGCGAACTGCTTTTGCAACGCGCCACAGAAGCGGGCTATTTGTCGGCTTCAAGACAGGACAATATTAAAGACTTAGACCAGATCATTGATAATCTTCTGGAGTCTGAGATCAAGATTCCGGAGGCGGACGAGGCGACCTGCCTGCGTTACTATGAGAACAACCAGAAAAAGTTCCTGACCTCGCCGATCTTTGATGTGTCTCATATACTCTACCTCGCGCCTCCAGAGCAGGCCAAGGTGCGCGCCGAAGCCCTTGAGCGCGCCAACCTTGCTTTGACCCGGCTGCGCGCCGAGCCCGGGCTATTCGAACAGCTTGCACGATCGGAATCGGCATGCTCCTCAGCGTCCGCGGGGGGACACCTGGGGCAAATCAGCCACGGGCAAACCATGCTGGCGTTTGAAACCGCGCTCCTGCAGATGCAGGAGGGTGAACTGAGCAAAGAGCCGGTAGCCACGAGCGTTGGATACCATATTATTCGCGTCAACAAACGCGCCGAAGGGCGGCAGCTGCCATTTTCTGCCGTAGCAACCTGGATCAAAGAGAATCTTAACGAGCAGTGCTGGAACCGA
>CAYOGS010000234.1:0-3808 GCA_964403435.1 uncultured Rhodospirillales bacterium
AAGCTGGGCTTGAACCATGTCACCATCACCTCGGTGGATCGCGACGATCTAGAGGATGGTGGCGCTGAACATTTCGCGCAGGTCATCCGCGCCACGCGCGCCCGCGCGCCGCAGGCCACAATCGAAGTGCTGACGCCAGATTTCATGCGTAAGCCCGGCGCCCTCGAAATTGTCATCACGGCGAAGCCGGACGTTTTCAACCATAATTTGGAAACCGTGCCCCGGCTTTATCCTGGCATCCGCCCCGGCGCCCGCTATTTCACCTCGCTGCGCTTGCTCCAGCAGGCGAAAGAGCTTGACCCGACGGTGTTCACCAAATCCGGCATCATGGTTGGGTTGGGCGAGGAGCGCGACGAGATTATGCAGGTAATGGATGATCTGCGTAGCGCGGACGTCGATTTTATGACTATCGGCCAATATCTGCAGCCTACCCCCAAGCACGCTGCTGTCGCGCGCTTCGTACCGCCGGCGGAATTCGCGGAATATGCGACGCTGGGGCGTGGCAAGGGCTTCCTGCTCATTGCCAGCACCCCCCTCACCCGCTCCTCCTATCACGCGGGCGATGATTTCCGAAAGTTGCAAGCCGCCCGACGCACGGCGCAGAGCCGGTGATGGAGACGACAGCAGTATCGCCGCCAGAAGCGGAAGTGATGCCGTCCGTCGTCACACCACCGCAACTGTTATATGCCACCGGGTGGCAGCGCACGGGGGCGATGCTTATTGACGGTATCCTCTGCGGCTTGCCGTTTTTCTTGGTGATGAAGCTGTTTTATGAGCATCCGTTGCTTTCAATGAACTTAACCAACCTACTATTTTTCCTCTACTACGTAATCCCTGAGAGCAGGTTCCGTTTCGGCAGTCCCGGCAAAATGCTGCTGGGAATTTATGTCGCCAAGAGCGACGGCTCGCCCGTGTCGCTCGGATGCGCAGGCTGGCGCTACTTTTTGTGGATTCTGCCCGCCGTGCCGCTCTTGGTCATCGGCTACATGCCGGAATTACTAGCCTACTCAGCGGCTGTCGGTGAAAATGATCCAGAAAAGTTACGTGTGCTGCTGAGTGATCCGGCCACACGCGAAGCCCTACGACTACAGTTTTTTTGCCTTATCGGCGCGCTCGTTGCTTCCCTACTATTGCAAGCTATGCCGATGTTCGCGACTAAAGAAAAAATCGGCCTGCATGACTGGCTGTCCAACACTCGCGTGTATCGCAAGCCTGATCGCGCGCCAGCGTATTTTGCAACTCCCAGTCAGCGTTGCGGCGCGATGGTGCTGGACACTATTGCTGCGACAATCTTCTCTTACCCAATCAAATTTGTAATTGATGATTTTAATACGCAATACATTGTCGGCTTAGTCCTCGGCTTAGCGTACTTCGCGGTACTGGAGAGTTCACGTTTGCAGGCGTCGCTCGGCAAGCATATGATTGGCATCAAAGTTTGCACGGCCCAAGGCAAGCCTCCAACTCTGTTGCACGCAAGTTTACGCGTGATGTTGTTCTACATGCCATCTATACCAATGATAGTTTGGGCCGCGCTCTCGCCCACATGGCAAATAATGGGTGATATAGCCGCCCACGAGGGAGACAAAGTTTATATCCGACAACTGATGACGAAAATTATATCCGACCCCGCTATTATCGCCTCCATCCAATTCTTTGGTGTTGTGGCCTTGTCATCTTTTGCGCTGCAAATCGTGCTAAACTATCTGCCTATTATCTTTACCCGTCAGCGCATTGGCTTGCAGGACTGGCTATCCGGTACGCGGGTATATCGGCGCGATGCGGCTCCGGGCGCGTGACTGTCGATGCCTAAACACACCGAAACCCGCTTTCTGCCCTATACGCCGCAGCAGCTATATGCGTTGGTGCTCGATATCGAGCGTTATCCTGAATTTCTGCCCTGGTGCCTCGCCGCGCGTATACTGTCAAACGACGAGCGGGAGGTGAAAGCTGAACTCATCGCCGGCTATAAGTCGCTGCGTGAAAAATTCACATCTGTGGTCCACTTAACGCCAGGCAAGAAGTTGGAAGTGGAATATGTGAGCGGACCCTTGCAGCAGCTCCGCAATGTTTGGCGTTTCGACGCCGCACGCGGCGGCTGCCAACTAGGCTTCGAATTGGAGTTTACTTTTAAAAGCGCCCTGTTGGCCGGACTGTTTGAAATGTTCTTCGAGCAGGCGCTGCGCCGCATGGCTGGCGCCTTCGAGGCGCGGGCGCACGCGCTGTATGGTCGGCGCTAGAAGAGTCTTCTGCCTGCTTATATTCTAAGGGCGCCGGGAACATAGTCGGGATCCATCCCAACACACCGCGCGATACCATCAATACGCGCTTTAGTTTCCGGCCGCATCGCGGTTACCGTCCTGTCCGGAGCGTTGAGTGTGGCCTCGCGTCCGCGTAGTGGGTTGGCGGCGCTCAACCTAGCTTCCACCTGCATCACGTTTGCGCCGGACTCTTGGCGGGCATAGAAGCTCTCGCCGTTCGCGACAGAATAGCTGAAAAATCCGGCCGTGCCATTGAGCTGACCGGAAACAGTCAATCTATTCTGGCTTGGTTCCAGCACGATTTCACTGGGCTGGCGCTCCGCCGCCGGCAACTGGCTTTGCACACAGAAATACACGAGCGCGCCGGCCACCACTTCTGGCGGTAGTTCGCTGCGAGGCTCCAAAATCTGGGCGCTGCCGGCAACAGGCAGAGCCGCCTGAACTACGGCAAGCGCGGCGATGGCAGCACGACGGAAAGACTTTGACATGCTATTTCTCCCTACTATGCGGGCAGATTAGCCAGCAGTTCCGGGAAAGCCCAGGCGAAACAGGGTTAATTACTTTCAGGATGCGCCTGGTACCGCGAGAACCTGCTGCTCGTCCCTTTTCTTTAGGATATAGCCATACAGATTTTCGGCATCCAGACCATGCAGCATTAGGCGGAATCCTGCCTCAAGGGTGGAGAGCGGGACGCAGGGGTGTTTGTTGTTGACCAGACCGACCAGTCCTTCATCACCGAATAGGCGCGCGGCATAGAGTGCAATCGTCTCATCGAGCTGCAGCGAATTACTAGCGCGCCAGAAGTCTTTATCCGATAAGAACAAGCCGAACAGAGGCGTATAAATCTCGATGGCGCTCTGCAAATCAACAAAATTGTGCCATCGGTTCGGCAACTCAGGCAGTAGCGCGTCCACCTCCTCGATCGCCGAAAAATTAATCCTCTCGAGTGGCGTGGGCTTGAACTTTCCGCCAAGCGCGTTGACCTGGATGATGAAGTTGAAGATATTCAGATCATGCTGCACATAGGTATTGTCGAGAAAATCTTCCAGCCGGCGCGGCTTGAGTGGATGCGCTTGCACTTGAATGCCACCGGCATTATCGGCCAGAAATCTGAGCATCTGGCTGCCAATATGGAAATGCCGGAAGATGAGGTAGTTGGCGTCTGGGCTTAAAAAGTTACGCATGCCCCACACGATGAGCCGATGGAGCAAGCGCGGTGATGTCAGTCGGTTGGGAATGACCAGGCGCAGCAACTGCACTAACATAATCGTTAGCCGCGCCACTGGACGCAGAACAGGCAGTAGAAACTGCCGAGACCTGGACGCATGGCCGCGCAGCAACGCCGCCTTGGCCGGCGGATAAAAATATGTGCTGCGGTCGAGATCGAGCGCGACCCAAGGGTCTGGATCGGCAAAATCGTGTTTCGTCAAATCATACGCCATCATACGCTCCCAATCTCTTCCAGTTGCAGTCGATAGAGACGCGCTGTGATTTTTGCGGTTTTGACAATTCGCTCGGCCATGCCTTCAATCGCCAGAATGCCGGAGTCC
>CAYOGS010000235.1:0-3794 GCA_964403435.1 uncultured Rhodospirillales bacterium
GCTGATGCCGGCAAACCCTACTGCACTGTGTTTCTGGACTGGAGCATGCCGGAGATGAACGGCTATGACGTGTTGCTGGCCATTCGCGCCGTTCCGCGTCACGCCGCTACCGCTGTTATTATGCTGACGGCCGAAGCCGACGATACTAACATCGTCAAGGCGATGGAAGCGGGCGCAACGGCCTATATCACCAAGCCCTTCAAGCCGGAAACCATTACGGAGAAGCTGGCCGCTATCGTGTCCTGGCGCCATAAGCAGTGCGGTTCCGTATGACCGAACTAACGCTCAACCAAGAAGTGGCGGAGTATCTACGTCTCGCGGTGGAAACCACGTTGCGGGATACTTTTAACTTTTCCGTGAAGGTCGAGCAATGGAGCTTGGACAAGCGGGCTCTGGCGTTGGATGCCAGTGTCGCCTGTTCCGTGGCGATGAAAGAGGATAACTGCGATCGCGGTACCTTGATTCTGGCGCTGAGCCGCCCAGCTGTCATGAAAATTCTACAGACCTACGGCATCAAAGATACGGAGAATGCCGCAGTGGTCAATGATGCCGTCGAAGAAATCACCAATATGGTCTATGGCATGGTGAAAACCGCACTAAATCGGCGCGGTTGTCGGTTCGTCATGGCCTTGCCCCAGGTGCTGCCCCCTACAAGCGGCGGCAGATATGCTGACGCCGAGAAAATGATCATGCCGTTCACGGCGGACGACCAGCGCTGCCGTGCTGTTATTGCCGTACATGCTTGAGATTAACGAGGTTCTGGACCTACTCAACGCTATGCATTACTTCCGCGAGGCCAACTGATGCTGATTAATCAAACGCAACTGACGACGCCACCGACGGCCGCAGCAGTTGCTGTCTTTAAGGCGATAGAGCCAAATCTTATTCTGGTGTTTGGCAATGTACGGTTCTTTGCCGATGGCAGCCTAGGAACATTTTTGCGTGCGCAATTTCCTAACTGTCTGGTCATAGGCTGCTCCACGGCGGGCGAGATCGTTGGTGGTGCGGTGTATCATGACACGCTGGTGCTAACCGCGGCACGTTTTGGCCAAGATGAACTGACCTTGGCGTGCGAGACAATCGCCGATGCCAGCACATCGCGGGCGACAGGTGAGCACTTGGGGCAGACTTTGCGTGCTCAAGGAGCAGAGGCGGTCTTCGTGCTAGCCCCGGGACTGAATATCAATGGCAGCGACATGGTGGCCGGTATGACGGCTGTGTTGGGCGATCAGATTCCGGTGACCGGCGGCCTTGCAGGCGACGACGTGAAATTCGAAAAAACTTATACGCTCTTCAACGATAAAATCACTACCGACACTGTGGTCGCATTGGGTTTGAAAGGGCAGGCGGCGCAGCTGGCCTACGGCTCACAAGGTGGCTGGAAACCCTTCGGTCCCGAACGGCGGGTGACGCGCGCCAGTGGCAATATTCTCTACGAGCTGGATGGCAAGTCCGCGCTGCAGCTTTATAAGGAATATCTTGGCGACAAAGCCAAGGATTTGCCCGCTTCTGGCCTATACTATCCGTTCGTCGTGCGCTCGGACAGTGCTGGTCATGCTGGCGTCATTCGCACTATCCTGAACATTGACGAGAAAGCCGGCAGCCTCATTCTCGCCGGCAACATGCCCACGGGCGCGGTGGTGCAACTCATGCATGCCAAGACAGAGGGCCTCATCGGTGGTGCCGCGAATGCTTGCCATGAGGCGACGGCGCAATTGCGGCAGGTGGACGCGACGGCGCAGCTGGGTATCCTTATCAGCTGTGTTGGCCGCAAGCTGGTGATGGGCGACGATGTGGACGAAGAGGTCGGTGTCATTCGCGCTGCTCTTGGCGATTCCGCAGTACTGACCGGGTTTTATTCCTATGGCGAGATTTGTCCGTTCCAAGGTCAGGTCAAAAAACCGCATCTGCATAATCAGACGATGACGGTTACGCTGTTCGGCCAGTCTGTGTAGGTGGGGCATGTCGCGGGGGCGCAAATTATCGCGTCAAATCGCGCGCTACTTGGGCAGCGAGACCGCGGAGGCGACATTGCTGCAACTGGCAGCGGCGCTGCGTGATCCAGCAACTGCGGCCCTACCGCTTTATGCGGCGGAAGTGCTGGAGAAGTTGCCAGGCTTGTTAGAGGTTGTGGACGCTTCGTACGCCAATTATGAAGGCAATTTAGCACTGGCGGAACGCAACCTGGCGCTTAGTTCTGCTGAACTGCTTACGGCTAATCGTAGCATCAGCGCTATGGTGAATTGTCTGGGGCAAGGATTTCTGTTGTTCGGTGAGGATGGTATTTGTCTACCAGTTTATGCCAAGGCTTGCGAAGAACTGTTGGAAACCATTCCTGCCGGCCGCCCCATCGCGGATGTGCTGCGACTTGATCCGGAGCGGAAAGCTCGCTTCGTTTCGCTGCTCCGCCTAGCTTTCGGTAGCGGTCACGCTATGACTTTCAGTGAGATCATGCGCTTCGCGCCGGGTATTTTCCCGCACGCACACGGTCGTCATATCCGCATTGACTATAAACCCGAACAGGATGAGCAAGGAAAGTTGGCGCATATCGTCGTGATCGTCACCGATATGACTGAACAAATCCGCGCCCAGGCACTGGCCGAGGAGCGCAAAGCAGCCTTTGAGGCTGTGGAGCGGGCGCTTCGTGATCGTCAATCGTTCGGCGTGTATATGCGACATGTAGCAGAATTCACCAGCCTGTTGGCGGTAGCCACCGGTGAAGCAGAAGTGAGTTTGCGGCGTGAAGCGCATACGCTCAAGGCGGGCGCCGGCGCATTCCGACTCATGCGGCTCATGAACGTCTTGCATGATTTTGAACAAATGTCGGTACTGGACAATGCCGCTGTCATCAAGACCCATCAAGTGGTGCTACAACGGGAAATAGACGCTATCATCGCGCACTTCCGGCAGCTGCTCGGCATAGACGTGTTGCAACTGGAGTATGAAAGCAGTTTTGATCGCAAAACCTTGTTTGGGTTCGCAGATTATCTTGCTGGTCGTGGGCTTACTGAGTTGCGTGCGGAATTTATCCGACAAGTCTGCACGGAGTCACTGGCTATCAATCTCAGACATTATGATTTGTATTTGACCGACCTGGCCGAGCGATTCAATAAGAAAGTCGCGCCAATTCGTTTTTGCGGTGCGGATGTTCCCATCGTGCCGGAACGCTATCGCCCAGTATTCGAATCGCTGCTGCATCTGTTCCGCAATATCATGGATCATGGCATCGAGCTGCCGGATGAACGGCGTGATCGCGGCAAGGACTCGTCCGGCCATGTGACCGTGACTACCTCACTGAATGCTGCGGCTGGAGGAACTACCTGGCTACGGTTGGAGATTCAAGATGACGGCGCCGGCATTGATATTGTCAAAGTGCGTCAGAAGCTCCACATGCAGGATGCCTCTGGAAATTGGCTGGAGTGCAGCGACCGCGATGTATTGGCCGCTCTGGTTGAGCGCAATGTCAGCACTGCCGAGACAGTGACGCACTATTCTGGGCGCGGCATCGGGATGAATGCGGTACATCATGCCGTCACACAGCTTGGCGGCCGTTTCGAACTCAGCACCATTCAGGGCCAAGGCACCACTTATCTTATTGAATTGCCGTACCTGCTCGATCAGCCGTGACGCAAAGTCATTGGGGCGCCGTCGCCTCATTGACCGTCATGCGCATCTCGTCGCTGTTGGCGCGAATTTCCGGGACATACATCGCATGTGTCTGGTTGGGCATGGCGTGGAACTGAAAAGCGGTGCGGGTAACTCCATCACCCTTGACCGCCAAGGGCGGGAAACGG
>CAYOGS010000236.1:0-3747 GCA_964403435.1 uncultured Rhodospirillales bacterium
CTGTAGTTGCGCCTTGCCATCCTCACCACGCACCACCAGGGCTACCTGGTTTGTTGTGGTGTCAAGCTGCACCTGCTTACCTGCCACATAAGCTGTGGGGTGCTCAGGGAAGCAATAGACTGATGCCGTCGGCTTGCCAGCTTGTGTTTCCGGATTATGGCCGGCCGTATAACGTCCTGTCTCATTTTGCGTGAATATCCGGAATGGACCCATTTCAGACACCACGACATCCCGCGTCGCTGGGCGTTGAAGACTTATAGCAACGGCGACAAACGCACCGATGACGCCGGAAGCCAGCATCACTTGTCCTTTGTCTGACAGTGTGTTTCTCTTTGAACCCTTCATTGCCTCGTTCTCCTTAGATCCGTCGCATCACTACACAAAAAACTTCAACTTCACGCCTTCACAATCGTCGCCAGTTCCGTCGTCGCATCGTTCGCAGTAATGGCAATGCGGCTCTCCAGCATCTGCCCCACCAGCTTACGCAAGCCCCCCATATCCTTGCCGCGTTGCCGATCCTCACCGTCCATCATCAGCCGGTTGAATTCGGCCAGGTCGGGGAAGAGATATTGTTCTTTCTTCAACCGATCGAACCACATCAACACGTATTTATCATCACGCCAGGCAGCGGCGAAGAAAATATCGCGCATTTCTGCGAAATGCCGCTCAGCGTCATTCATCGCCTCTTCTGCACCGTCGTCAATAATACGCTGCATCCGCTCCACCTGGTTAGTGAAACGCTCCACCTCTTCCTTCTCAGCTTGTGCCCGCGCCAACCGGTTGAAAATCGCCGTGAGCTTGCCCAGCTGTCGTTGCAGAATAGCGCCACGATGTTTCTTACCCAGCCGTGCAATATCCTGCCGAATGAGCCGTGCCTCTTCGCTAATCTTGCGAATCAGTTCGGCATCTTGTCCGGTTTCCTCGATCATATCCTTCTGGTCATGGATACGCAGGCGCAGAATATCCACCTCTTTGCCCGCCTCAGGCCCCAACGCCGCCATTAGATCGCCCCACTCCTCGTCCGCCTGCTTCAGCACGGCACGTGCGAATTGCCCGCCCTGCTCGAGATCAAAATTCATCTCGCTGGCCTGAGGCGAATAGAAGCGCGGCGCGTGCAGCTCCAGTGGCGCCTTGCCACCCCCTTGCGGTAGCGAGACTGTGGCTTGCAAGATGCCACTTTCCATCATCTTCCAATTGAAGATGATGGGATCGCCAGCCTTGATGCGGTAACGCACCGGCAGATCGCTTCCGGCGATGCGAAACACCCCAACGCACAGATTGAGTTCGATACGTTCCGGATATTCCACTTGGAACAGCTCGAAACTCAGATGGTTGCTGCTCCCCGCCGCCAATTCGCGCGCGCTCTTGAATTGGGCGCGGCCTCGTGCCGGCAAGAGCATACCCTTGTTAATGATTGGCACCAGAATATTGACCTGCCCCTGCAGGTGATCTAGCGCCTTGACAGCGATGGTCTGCGTCGCAGGAATCTTGGGCATCACCGTTTCACTGCGCGTAATGCTCAGTTGCTGGTCATATTGCTCCAGCAACTTGTCGCGCTTGTCGAAATAGCGCACGGCATAATCGTTCACGCCCAGATTCTTGACCGGCACCTTGATCTCGGCGTCCGGCACGATATCGGTGAAATCAGATGCCCAGCCGTCTTTCGCTTCCAGCTGCAAGGTCACGGCCTCGCCCAGCTCGCCGACGATGTGCATATAGACGGTCACTTCGCTATCGGAAGTGGGGCTAGTGCAGTCCAGCTGCACGGGTCCATCCTTGCCCGTGCCATCACTGGGCACGTCCGGATGCGCGGCACGGCTCACCGCACCACCAGCCTCATCCGACACCACATCCTTAGGCGTACGCGGCATGCTTGCCGGCACCACGGCAGGCTGCGGCTTCTGGTCTCCCCACTGATAGACCGTGGCGTAATGCACAGCGCCGATAGCGACCGAAGTCAGGGGGTCAACCTTCAAATCCGTAGCGATGCCCAGCTCCGCCGACACGATTTCTCGAATCAAAGGCGTGCGGCTGGGGCCGCCGATGAAGATCAGCTTGTCCACATCATCGTGCTTATAGTTGTTTTCTTCCAGCACCTGGCGCGTGAGTGCGATGGTCTGCATCACCGGCTCGCGGATCAAATCCTCATACTGTTTGCGCGTGATGACCACGTCCAGAAACATGTCGGTGCCACTCTGGTCGGTGAGCCGCACCTCCTCGTCGCTGGCAAAAATCTTGGTCTGCTCCAAAGTGGAGAGTTCGATCTTGGCTTTTTCCGCCGCCAGATGCGCGATACGGATGAGGCGGTGATATTGCTTGTCACGCTGGAAATTCTCCGGCAGGTCGAAATGGGTGGCTAGCCACGGCCGCACGATTTCGTTGACCAGCATACGATCGAAATCGCGCCCGCCCAGCATATTGATGCCCTGGTGCGCCACAACGTCGATGCGGCCTTCAATCACCTCGACGAGCGCTAAATCGAATGTGCCGCCGCCAAGATCATAAATCAGATACTGCCCGGATCGGCGCTGCGTGCCGAGCGCCGACATCGCGGCCGCGATTGGTTCTTGTAGCAGCGTGACATTGCTCAACCCGGCCAGATTTGCGGCACGCATGGTGGCTTCACGCTGCAATTGGTTGAAGGCGGCAGGAATAGTGATGACCGCGCCATGGATGGGTTCGTCGCCGGTTTCGTTGGCCGCCTGCCCCAACAGTTGGCGGATGATTTCCGCCGAACATTCTTCGGGACTAAGGCTAAGTTCCACCGCCGGAATCTGAATTGGCGTCGACGTGCCCATCAACCGCTTGAAGCCCATAGCCACTGCGTCCGGCGCCAGCATGGCCTGGTCATAAGCACGCCGGCCATAGAGCCGATGGCCGCGCTTGTCGAAATAGATGACGGAAGGCAGGACATCACCGCCATCGAGCGGCTTGAACACCTTGACTTCGCCATTCACCACACCGGCGACCACGGAGTTCGATGTGCCCAAATCTATTCCTAAATACATAGCTCAGTCCGCTATCTGCAGCCGCTGGTAGCCGCCATTGTTTGCTAATGGTCTGTTCTAGCTTGAAAATAATTCTTTTGTCCAAGCAAAAGCCCCTAACGGCACCGGTAAGTATTTTAACCAGTGGCGGAAACGGATTTTGGCGTTAGATTTCAAGCCTGCTATCTGGCCAACAGCTTTAAGAAAGGTTCACCATGTCTGACCCCGCCGCCAACCCAGTACTACCCGCTTATATGACCAGGCTGCATGTGCCCGGCCAGCAGGATGCCGGCAAACCGACGATCGTCCTGCCCTTCGTATTGCTTAGCGCCGCTCAACTAGCAGAGCCCTCCCGGCCGTCTGGCCGCACAACCGAGACGGCAGCTCAAAAATTGGCCAAAGGCTGAAGCACCAAAATGCCCGCAGCTTAACGCTGCGGGCATCCTATAGGTTTATGCAAGCCTAATTCTTTAGGCTGCGGCCTTACCTTCCACCGTCGGCTGCTTGCCACTGCCAATCTTTATGGTGCGCGGCTTCATCGCCTCAGGCACTTCCCGCACCAGTTCGATGTGCAGCAAACCATGCTGCAGAACCGCATCCGCCACACGGATATGATCCGCCAGTTGGAACCGGCGTTCGAAGGCGCGGCCAGCGATACCGTGATACAGGTAATGCCGCTCCTCCGTCTCCGGCTTGCCCTTGCCGTTCACCAACAGCTGGTTGTCTTGCGCGGTGATACTGATGTCCTCCTCACCGAATC
>CAYOGS010000237.1:0-3708 GCA_964403435.1 uncultured Rhodospirillales bacterium
CACACCGTGCGCTTGGCGTCTCTTGCCCCATGATAAGTTGCGCACGCGTCTGCGCCTGCGCGCGCTGATATTCTGTCACAGTTAAATCGTGCGGCAAGCGCGCCAATTCCTGCCAAATCACTTCTTCCAGCAGTTTAGCCTGCTCCGGCGCTGTGCCCGCATAAAGCAGCAACAATCCTGCATCGCGGTAGCTGTTCAGACTGGAGCTAACGTGATAAGCCAACCCACGTTTCTCACGCACCTCCTGGAACAGGCGGGAAGCACTACCACCACCCAGCAGGTTAGTCAGCAATTGCGCCGTCTCGAATTCTCTATCTAGCAAGCCCGGGGCCGGAAAACCCAGGACTAAATGCGCCTGCTCCAGCGGGCGTTTCTCATGCCGCCGTCCGCCGCAATAGCTGGCTGCTAAACGCGTACGAGACGTTCCTAACGGAAACTTGCCACAGAAGCGTTCCGCCAAAACCAGCAACTCTTCATGTTCAATTCTACCGGAGCCTGCCAGTAACATCGCACTAGCGTGGTAATGCTGCGTCAGATAGTCCTGCAACGCCTGTCGAGGCATCTTGGCAATATTACTCGCCTCCCCCAGAATCGGCCACCCCAAACCTTGCGCCGGAAAAGCCACCTCTTGCACACAATCGAAAATATAATCTTCCGGGTTATCATAGGCCTGGCCGATTTCCTGGATGATCACGCCGCGTTCGCGCTCCAGTTCGGTCGCGTCCAAAACCGACTCGGTCAACATATCACTCAGCACATCAACCGCCAGCTCCGCATGTTCTGGCAGGATATGCACGTAATAAGCCGTCTCCTCGCGCGAGGTATAGGCGTTGATATAGCCACCCACGCCTTCAATAGCTTCGGAAATCTCGCGCGCATCACGTCGCCGCGTCCCCTTGAAGAGCATGTGTTCAACTAAATGTGCCACACCTTGCGCGGCCGCCGACTCGTCCCGCGTCCCCACTTTCACCCAAAAGCCCAGCGCCACACTTTGCGCTTGCGGCATCGTATCGGTCGCCACCGTCAAACCGTTGGCGAGTTTAGATACCTGCACCGTCATGAACGCCGCCGATTCTCAATATAGGCTCTGACTTGTGCGATATCGGCTGGAAGACTTGTCACTCTCTCTGGCAATTCCATCAGTGCACGCACCACCGGCGGCAATATGTAAGGTTTGCCCAACGCTTGTTCCATCGTGTCCGGAAATTTCGCAGGATGCGCCGTGGCAAGGCAAACCACCGGATCAGGCAGCTCTTGCGCCAGCAGCCGCGCCGCCGCGACGCCCACGGCACTATGTGGATCGAGATGATAACCTGTCTCTTCCGCTACCTTGCGGATAGTCTTTAGCGTCGTCGCGTCGTCAATTGCAGCGGAGGTGAAATATTGCCGCGCCTGCCCTAGAGCGACTGGCGAGACCTGTAGATTGCGCGCCGCCATCACCGCGCGCAGCGCCGCGCTGTCCTCCCCCACCAGCGTGAAGAGCAGCCGCTCCAAATTGCTCGGCACTTGAATATCCATGCTGGGACTGAGCGTCGACTGGGCCGTAACGGGCACTATGCTGCCGGACGTTAAGAAGCGATGAACAGCATCGTTACTATTGGTGGCGGCGGCGAGCTTAGCGATGGGCACCCCCATCTGCAGCGCCGCGAAGCCTGAGAAGATATTGCCGAAATTACCAGTGGGCACCACAAAACTCGGTGCGCGTTCCGGCGCTCCCAGCCGTGCCGCCGCCGCACAGTAATAGACAATCTGAGCCGCGATTCGCGCCCAGTTAATAGAATTGACTGCCGTGAGTTGCCACGCCGTACGCAGTGACTGGTCATTGAACAGCGCCTTCACCATCGCCTGACAATCGTCAAAAGTGCCATCAACCGCAATGACATGCACATTGGCGGCAGCCACAGTCGTCATCTGGCGGCGTTGCACTTCACTTGGACCACCCTGCGGAAATAGAATGAACACATCGAGATTGGCGCAGCCCGCGCAGCCGGCAATAGCCGCTGATCCCGTATCCCCCGATGTTGCGCCCACCACCGTCGCCCGCCGCCCCGCCTGCCCCAGAGCATAATCAAAAATCTGCCCTAAAAACTGGAGTGCTATATCCTTGAAAGCTAAGGTCGGTCCATGGAACAATTCCAGTATCCACACCCGCTCATCCAACTGCCACAACGGCACGATGGCTGCATCTTCAAAAGACGACAACCCTCGCGCAATCGCCTGTTGCAACGCTACGACCGGCATGGCGTCGCCGACCAACGCGCCTAGGACCTGTTCAGCAATCCTGCCATAAGGCGCCTGCTGCCAACTCGTTATCGTCTCGGACGTAAAGCGCGGCCAGACCTTGGGTACATACAACCCTCCATCCTGCGCGAGGCCAGCCATGGCAGCGCCCAGAAAATCCAGCCCTGGCGCCTGCCCTCGCGTACTGCGATACATAGTTTCAACTTTCATGCTGACGCATCTTTCTTCCAGCTCTTCACGCCCCAAACAACGATAAGCGCTAGTGCCAGACTGAACCAGGTAATCGCATAAATAAAATGGTTGTCTGTAAACTGCACGCGGGTTTGCCCGCCGCGCGGCCAACCACCTGGGTTCGGCGTATCGTCCGCCTCCAGATAGAGCGGTACAAAATTGTCTACGCCGACAGCTTTAGCCATGGCCGTCAGATCCAGCCACAACCAAACATTGCGATCTGGCGCATTCTCTGGTGCCATCCAGCCTCGTTCTCTGGGCAACCTCGCCACGCCAGTGATGGTCAATGTACCGGTGACTTGCCCTTCCGCCCGACTTGACGGCGCCTTTTTCTCCTGCGGCACCCAGCCTCGGCTAACCAGCAGCACGCGACCATCTTCCAACCGCAATGGCACCAGAATCTGGTAGCCATAGACGCTATAGCGAACATCCCGGGCGGCCAGATGTAGCTCCTTGGAGTAATCAAATTCGCCTTTTGCACTGACACGACGGTAGTCCCAAGCTTGCGGTGCAGCTGTCGCTCCCGGAAAATCAACCGCCGGTGCCATGATGCGGCCCCTGATTCGCGCCATCAAATCATGCTTCCAGGCTTGCCGCTCGATTTGCCAGCTGCCCAACCCCAGCAGCAGCAGCACACCAACTAGTGCGAATAGAGAAAAACCGAGTTCCGGCTGCAAGCGGCCGCCACAACTACGCTGGACGACAGTCATCACGGTTCCTGAAACAGCTCGGGTTTGGTACGATATTGCAGCCCCACCAGCAGGGCTTTTGCCGGCCGAGCGGTACCCAGCGTCGCCGCGAGTATAACCGCCGACCACACCAGAATATGCAGCCACATCGGCCAGCTACTGTGCCGCGCAAACAGCAATACCGGTGGGACAATCAGAAATCCCAACACGAAAATCAAGATAAAGGCAGGACCGTCGCCCGAATCGGCGCGCTCCAACGGCAACCGACACTTCGGGCAAGCAGATACCAAATTAAGGTAGCCATCGAACAGTCGGCCCTCGCCGCAGCGCGGACAGCGTCCCAAAGCCGCATGCCGGCATAAGGTAATCAGAGGCGAAGGTTGCATGGGCGTCAGTCTGGCATGAAATGTCAAAATTGAATTGCTCTAATTATCAGTCTACGCGTCAGACCAACAAGCCATTAAAATTATCACGCAACCACACCTATTGAGCAACAATTTCTACGGTCACCCGTTGCATACCATCCGGCGATATGTTTTATTGACCC
>CAYOGS010000238.1:0-3687 GCA_964403435.1 uncultured Rhodospirillales bacterium
GCGTTATACCGCGCAGGAAATTAAGACAGCCGAAAGCGGCTTCCGACAAGCTGCCACGGCCAACCTTGTCAACTTCGTCCGCCAGCGTATTGATACTGCATCCAACCAATATCCGCCGGAGGCGTTGGTGCGCCAAGTCAAACAGCATGCGTTGGTGGTGAGTTATCTCGTGCCGTTGGATTATGGCGGTACACTGCACCAACGCAATATGATGTTAACCCCGAAGGATCAAGCCGTCGCCTATCGCTCCTTTTTGGACAACCAATTGCAGAGGGGGCCGGTATCGCAGCGGGACGGTCTACCGCATAGACAAGTTCTGGCGTTGCCAGAACTGGCCGACCGAGACGAAACGCTGTTCATGCTGCCACGCCATGGGCGGAGCAACTTACTCTTGCCGTTGCAACACCATGATCCCTTATTGCTGCATAGTAAGCCTCAACGCCATAATTGGCGCGAAGCCCGCGCCGCATTCCGGCAGGGCGCACAGGATACGACGGATCGCAATGTACGCCGTGAGCGCTATGCGACCAAACGCGCCTTACGGCAATTCACAATGCGCAACGGCACGGAGCCAACATGAGTTTCCGTCTGTGACAGGGTAAAGAAATGCCACCACGCCGTCACGCGCGCCTAGAACTGGATTTTGTTCGCCTTGCTGGTTCCTGGCGGCAACGTCAAATCATTCAAGAGCGTTTGCCAACCGTGCTGCCTTATCTGCTGCAGCGCACATCGATCCTGCCACCCAATCTTTACTGCATCACGGTAGCGTTAACCGATAATACGCATCAGCAGGAACTTAACCGACAATTCCGCGGTCAAAACCGGCCAACCAATGTTTTATCGTTTCCGCATTATAGTAAAAGGCAGCTTAAGCAGCTGTCGCAACAAGCCGAACCGGTTTTTCTCGGCGATATCAGTCTTGCGTATCAATATGTTGCCGCTGAAGCGCGACAAGATGGTAAAGCCTTGACGAACCATATTATCCATCTTGTCATTCATGGAATTTTGCATATTCTAGGTCACGATCATCAAGCAGCCAAGCCAGCTGCATTGATGGAGCAACTGGAACGTGATATCCTCGCGCGTATGAATATCCCTGACCCTTACGCTCAAGAACCGGCGGCTCAGCCCCGTATCGCGTTTCGCAACCCCCGCACCGTATGAACAAGCCACCAGCGACGACCGAATCTGCACCCTCTCTTCCCGCGCGCGGCGAAGTGGAAGCGGAAGAACCCGCGAGTTGGCGCTTAGTGTGGCATAAACTGCGCCAAACGCTCGCACGCCGTGATGGTGACAGCACGCACGAGGCGGTAACAGCGCTCATTCAGGACAATGCCGCGGCGCAGGATATTCCACCTGGCGAGCGACTGCTTCTGGCGAACATTTTACAACTACGTGAATGCACGGTCGCCGACTGTATGGAGCCGCGCACCAGCATCGCCGGCGTGGATATTGACGCGCCAATGACGGAATTGCTGAGGATAATGGCGGAAACCCAGCACAGCCGGGTGCCGGTCTATCGCGAGACCTTGGATGACGTCTTGGGTATGGTGCATATGAAGGACGTACTGAGCTGCGTCGCGCAGAACAAAGATTGCGCCATCAAGGATTTGTTGCGTCCAGTACTGTTTGTGCCACCCAGCACGCCAGCTGCCCGTCTATTGCAGCAGATGCGCACCGCGCGCCACTATATGGCCATGGTGGTGGACGAGTTCGGTGGCATTGACGGTCTAGTCACCATCGAGGATTTGATCGAAGAGATCGTCGGCGAGATTGACGATGAGCATGATGAGGTCAAGGCGCCGCAGATCATCACACGTGCCGACGGCAGCCTGCTCATCGAAGCGCGCCTCCCGATCGAAGATTTTGAGGAGCGTGTCGGCAATGTCCTGCATGAAGACGAGCGGGAAGAAATTGATACTGTCGCCGGCTTAGTGTTTCTCATTGCCGGCCGCATGCCAAAAGTCGGAGAAAGCTTCACGCATGCCGAATCCGGTATCGTCTTCGACGTGTTAGAGGTTGACCACACTCGCATCCTACGCCTGCGCATCCGTAACCTCCCGGCCACCGGCACAACGCCACCGGTGCACGCACGCACGGCGTCCTCTTAAGGTTTCAGCGCCGGTATTTTTTCAGAAAATCGCGCAAATCGTCATACAAACCGTCCTTGGCCGCATATTCGCTGTAACTCTGTGCTTCACTCAGCCATGCGCCGGTGGATGACCGCACTTCGCGAAAGGCTTCGGTGAAATGTTGCTGCGCAACGGGCTGCAATACGTCGCGGCTGTTCGAGTCTTCGATGGCATAGTCAACAGCAGCCTCCACCAACGCTTCCAGATCGGCTCCGGAAAAGCCTGGCGTTTTCTCGACGATCTGTTCGGTATCGAGGCCTTCTGCGACCGGCCGTTCTGCCAGCAGCCGCTTAAGAATGAAGGCGCGCGCCACGCGATCCGGGGGCGGGACGAAAATCATCCGGTCGAAGCGTCCAGGGCGGCGAAAGGCGGAGTCAAGTGACCATGGCACATTTGTTGCCCCAAGAAAGAGAATGCCTTCATTATGGCCGGCAAACCCGTCCATCTCGTTTAGCAGTGCGGATGTGATGGTGTTGACGTAGTTATAATTCTCGGCGCCGCGGCGCTGCGCTAACGCCTCCACTTCGTCGAAGAACAACACGCTGGGTTTGCGCGCGCGCGCTCTCTCGAATAGTGCGAGAATGCGCTTCTCGGCTACACCCCGATACATGTCCAGGATGTCCGCAGCCTTGGCTTCGATGAATTGCGCCTTGCATTCGTTGGCCAGGGCACGAGCGATCATGGTCTTGCCGCAGCCGGGCGGGCCATACATCAGCACGCCGCCGCCGGCACGGCGCTTAAAGCGTTGGAACAGACCGGGATTATCGAATGGTTTGAGGATTTTGCGTCGTATCTGAGATTTCACATCCTCCAGCCCACCGATATCCGCGAAAGTTAGTTCGCCGGCGAAATTCTTCCGGGCGTTGTTTGCTGCATCGCTTTCTGCTGACGGCCGGAGCGTCACAACATTGCTTGTCGGTGTGGCCAGCACAGCTTTCTCGCGCTGCCACAGCGCGGCGGCTTCCGGTGCATTGGCATTATGCAAGAGCTTTGCTGCCATTTCGCAGAGTGTTGGGTCGGTCGTCGGAGCTGGGGCGATGGGCTGCAGTGCTGCGGTGATCACCGAACTATCCGGCGCGTTCTGCAGTAAAATGAGTAACGCGCGCAAGATCGCGTCATTGCCAGGGTTTGCCTGCGCTAGGTCGGCTAGAGTTTTGACATCGGCAGGAAGCATCAATAATCATCCTTAAGTTCAATGCCTTGTTTAGGCGCTTTCTTCTGGCGGTTCACCAGCCAAAATGCCCAGAATTCCACCGCCAGCCAGCCGAAAATAGAGCCAACAATCCAGTAAGACGATATCTGTGTGCCGAGGGCCGCATTCATGGCGTGCCATCCCCTGCCCAGCAAAGGGCCGAAAACGAAGTATCCGGCGAGCACTGCGCAAATCTGCGCAATAAATTTGCTGAGGTATTCCGAGGCGAAGAAATAGGATGACCCAAGAATTGCGGTTAAGAAGAATGGTGGGAAATAGACGATCCAGGCCAGCACAATTAGAATACGCAGTTCATAAAGAGTGGGATCCAATGTCAGGGCGAACCGCGCGGCCTTCCTGCAC
>CAYOGS010000239.1:0-3673 GCA_964403435.1 uncultured Rhodospirillales bacterium
GCTCATTAGAGGAGGATGCAATTAAGCAATTTGTTGAGTTTTCTGAAATTACTGAAAAGGAAATGAATGCAAAAATAAAAGCTCACCCACACAACAATGCAGATGCACGATATTCGTTAAGTAGTGGCCGCTATTCATGCCAAGAAGTCCTTCATAATAAGGATCCAAGAATCCGAGGAGATTCGGCACGTAAGTTTAAACTATATAAAAATTATCAAATTGGCAAAGCAACACTTGAAGAAGTAATGCCAATTAGATCCTGTGAGGATGCGTCGCGTGGATTCCATGACCCATCGCAAGATAGATCGGTACGCGTAATTGACTCGGCAAATGAATAATAACTAAGCCGATAACTCTCAACCAAGGAGGCATCTATGAGCAATTTTGTCCCTACAGCAAACGGCCGGTGGAGTCTTTACTCAGTCCAAAGAGAATTGCCTGTTTTGGATTATGCTTTCTGGCCGTTGTCTGCCTCTGGGGGTCACAGCTATTTGGTTTTAGTGGATCCTTACGGCAATATTGTCAAGGAAATGCATGGCACCTACAGTCAAGACTTCAAAATGTTTGCTGGGGTGAAGGATGGCAATTATCTGAGGGCAAAACTTTACTATGGAAATCACTATATGTTCTCGCAAGATATTGATTCATCACATTTGGTTGAATCTCAAGATGAAGATGCATTAAGCATAGAAAATCGTCAAGGCCTTGCGATCAAGGCAAAATTTGAAAATGCCTTTACAGTCGTCGCGGACGCGTTGAACGCCAGGCACTATCTTTATTTAGGCGCTGGCGGAATGTTTGACCATGCCATTAATAGCAATTCGGTCTGGTATACCGCTCTCAAATCGATGGGCTTTACAGATCAACAGATTGCTGGATTTGATGGCAGCTTGAATGCTCCTGGAAATAGTATCGATTTGCGGACAGAGCCAACAAATAACACAAAACTAAATACGCCTGAAGGCGATCCACTCTGGACGAGCAATCCAACAGCTGCTGATAGATTCTATAATAACACCTTAGGCAATCCTAATCCTACCCCTAACGCAAATGACAAAAGAGGTGAATTGTTTGATCCCACCCAGGGTTTTGCCGTTACGACTTATGACCATCAAAACGCTTACACTTGGGCGGAACAGATCTATTGGTTCCAACCCGCAACAGGTGGGTTCAGCCTTGCATCTCTTTCGCTCAAGATGGATAATCAATCCGTTCAAAACGTAACTTTTAGCCCCAATGAAATTAACGGCATTCCTCAAGATAGCACCAAAGAAGATATTGTTCTTTTTTCTCAGGCGTTACAAAGCGCATCAGCATACACTCAATTCAAACTTCATGAGTTACAGGCATTAAGCCAGCTGACCTCACAGCAAGAAGCTTCATATCAAGCGCAACAAGTTGACTTATCGCACAAGATGAAGGCGCTTTTCACGTCTTATTTGTCTCTCGATAACACGGGAGCAAGTGCCTTTGTCGATTCACGGACATTCGCGCAGGACGTGATTGCCTGGACAACCGGTAAGCTGGCAGACTTCGGCACCAGCACGACGGAATTGGAACAAGTCGATCACCTTCAGCAGAACATTTTCAGCATATATGGCGATCTGGCTGATGAGATGCAAAGCTATGTGGCCACGAATGCCGGTACGTTAGTCTATGCTGATCTAACCGCTATCAAGCAACGCTTTGCTGATTTGGTCAGCGACATCGCACCGATCTACGCGCAAGCGGTGACGGATAGCGCCCCTAACCTTGCCGATCTCGCTCAAAGTTACAAGGTCATGCTGAACCATGTCTCCTCCGGCTATGCCGCGATCCTGGACAGTTTCGTGCAAGCGCCGGGCATGACGGAGCAGGACAAGCTCTTCACTACCTATGGGCTTTATGCCAGCATGGTGGGCGATCTTGCTTTCGTGCTGCCGGATTCCAACCTTGGCCTGGACGGTAGTGCTTTGAGCGCGCAGCTATCCAATGGGCTTGATCTTACGGCGACCACCATGGCCGGTTTGGTCGGGAGCCTCAAGGAAAGTCTGGCGGGCTATCAGCTGCTGGTCGGCGAGGATATCGCCATGGCTGCTTTGGTCGAAGGCAGCGTGAACGCTGACAGTCTGGCCGGAACGTCGGCCAACAATCTGATCTTTGGCTATGGCAGTAGTGACTTCGTGGACGGCAACAGCGGCGCTGACGTGATCTTCGGCGGCGCGGGGAACGATACGTTGCTCGGCGATCTGGGCGTGGATGCGGTGTATGGCGGCGCGGGCGACGACGAGATTTGGGCGGGCGGAGACGAGGTGGAGGCCGGAGAAATCCTTGACGGCGGCGCGGGCGACAACACGCTGGTGGTGTGGGATGCCAAGCTACAAAATGCCACGCTGAGCAACCTGCAGACCATGTGGATCAACGATTACGCCACGCTCACGGCGGCGCAGTTCGCGCAGTTCAGCAGCGTCAATGGCGACGCCACCATCATCGCCGCCAGTGCGGGCACCTATGACATCAGCGAGAAGACCGTGTGGTATGGCACGCTGAACTTGCAGGGCAGCAGCGGCAATGACTATCTGGCGGGCGATGGCGAAGGCCAAACCATCGAAGGCGGCAACGGCAACGACGCACTGCAGGGCAATGGCGGCGCGGATACATTGCTGGGCGGCGACGGCGACGACGATTTCCTGACCGGCTTCAGCGAATCCCCAACGGGCGAAGTGATGAACGGCGGCGCGGGCAGCAACCGCATCAGCAGCTGGAACGCCGATCTCTCTGCCGCAACCATCAGCAATATCCAGACACTCGGCGCACATCTCGATTACGTCACGCTGACGGCGGCGCAGCTTAGCGGGTTCAACACGCTGATCGCCTATGGCGGCACTCCCATTGCGCTGAACGCCGTAGGCGCAGGCACTTATAGCCTCGCGGGCAAGACGCTGAGCGGCGCGTTTAACCTCAACGGCACCACTGGCAGCGACACGCTGGCGGGCGGCACGGGTGCGCAAACACTAAGTGGCGGCACCGGCAACGATACTTATCTGCAAGTGCGCGGCGGTGGGGCGGATACGGTGGTGGAGAACGACGCTACGGGCGGCAATACCGATGTGCTGCAATTCGCTAGCGACGTGGCGCGTGACCAGCTGTGGTTCACGCAGAGCGGCAACGACCTGATGGTGCAGATCATCGGCACCACAGACAGCGTGACGGTCAAGGACTGGTATCTCGGCAGCGCCAACCATACCGAGCAGATCAAGGCCGCAGGTGGCACCAATACGCTGCTCGACAGCCAGGTGCAGAACCTGGTCAACGCGATGGCTGGGTTTGCGGTGCCGAGCACGACCACCCTCTCCTCCGCCTATCACACCGCCCTCGACCCCGTCATCGCTGCCAATTGGACGTAACGCATCAGGACGAAACAGAGCGCCAGCCATTGCACAAATGGCTGGCGTTTTTCTGTGATTAACAAATTTATTGAAGACTAAGGAAGCTCATTTGGGCGGAGATTTTGTTTCAACGCCTGAAATCTAATGGGGATTTATTAATGCAATATCATGCAGATTGGGCACTTCTCGCTTATATCGGGTTCTAACAGCATCAATCAGCGGACGCCACGATCTTAATAAATACTATAAATATCAATATCATAGATGGTATATCGTATCATTTGCGCGCAATCCAACGTGCAGAT
>CAYOGS010000240.1:0-3542 GCA_964403435.1 uncultured Rhodospirillales bacterium
CCATCAAGCGAACGCCCGATATCAAGGCATCCGGGCTAATTGACGAAAGTCCTGCGATGACAAATGTTGACAATGGACTTATGCGCAGGGAGAGGCCATCGAAACCAGTCGAGTAGTTCGAATAATCATCATGATGGACCGGTATTGATGTGGGGCCAAATGGAGAAACAGAGCCGTATGCCGCAAAATAAAATATTCCGAGTAATAAAATGAATTTTATTACCCTGTTTTCCGTTATGTTCATATGAATATTGCTTTTCAATACTAATATTTAATTGTTCAGGCAAACTGAATGACAATTACAAATTCGAAATCAATTGTTTCTGTTAATCACGATATGAGTGTGGGATCCATGTGCCCCATCTGCTTTCGTACGTCGCCTTGTTCCGTTCCATAAGAATTCTTTTTTCTTCGCTTGGCAATTTGTTGAATGAGGCGGACAGATGATGGTGGATGAATACATCGTCAGCACACACTATTTGCAAGCCCGATTGTTCAACGCGTCTACAGTAGTCGTCATCTTCAAAAAACCCGAGTCCATATTCTTCGCTGAGAGGTCCGCAGCGTTCGTAGGTGGATCGTGGCATCATCACACAGAAGAATGCGACATTTCTGATCGGGATTGTTTTGCCAAGATTCGCCAAAGTATATTGAATGGCCTCCATCGGCATATCATCTATGTTTTGATAGGCAGTTTTTATGCGCGCTTCATTTCCAATATTATTGGTGACCGGGCCGACAAGGCCAATCGATGAATCGGATTGCAAATGGCGCATAAGTGTCATGGCCCATCCACGCGTGACTATCGTGTCATTGTTCAGCAATACAAGATAGTCTCCGGTTGCTGCGGCAAGGCCAATATTATTACCGGCGGCAAAGCCGACATTGTTGTCATTCAATATTATTCGTACATCTGCGTGCTGTTTTCCGAACTCTTCAAGATAGCCTTGCGTGTTATCGGAAGATTTATTATCGACAACGATTATCTCAAAATTTGAATAATCCGTTCGCTCAATCAGGCTTTTCAGGCAGGCTTTTGTCAGATCGAGGTTGTTGTAGGTCAGGACAACAACACTGAGCTTCGGCATGGTCATGTGCTCAAGCGCTGTACAGAATTCGTCGGTACGATGATCCCAGGTTTGCTGGGACGCAAATTCCTTGCGTGCCTGCTCTGCGCCATTTGCGGGTCCGGAACACGACAGATTGATTGTGACCAGGTTGATGAAATCGCTTGCCGAATTGGCACGCAAAACCAGATCTCCGAAGTGGGCGATCTCTGGGAGGTCTACGCTGACGACGGCTTTGCCGGCCGACAGATATTCGTATATTTTTACCGGGTTAGTTGCGAGCGTAAGTGGAATTATCTGGAAAGGCAGAAGACAGATATCAAAAGCATGCAGATAGAATGGCAGGCGGGCATAGGGAACTTCGCCAGGGAAAACAACATTGGAGATATCCGCGAGGCTTTGCTGTGCGCCGACGGTATCATTACCAACCAGTAAAACAAGGCATTCAGAGTTCGCTATTGCAAGCGCGCGGACAAGATCAATATCGAACCATTCCGCAATGGCTCCGTAGTAGCCGATTATTTTTCTGTGCTGTGAATCGCAATAAATTTCGGCCGGCTTTTCGGCGAAATGATGGTATTCCGTGGCGTTGCGTATCAAGGCAATGTTCTTGTTGAAATCCCGGGCAAATCCTTCTAGCCAAGTGGAAGTAACCACTACCATATCGGCATGGCTGAGCATCTCTTTTTCTATTTCGATCAACTTTTCCGGGACATTGCCAAAACCTTCGTGGTGATCCATGCAGTCGTAAATGCGATAGCTGTTCGGTAAGCGCTGCGCGACGGGATACCAGTAAGCATGCTGCAGGATGGAGACACTGGACGAAATCGAAAAGTCGCGCATCAAGCGCGCGACGCTGGCTTCCAGCATCGTCTCAGCTTCTCTTGTTGGTGGCGAAAAATAAATGGCGGGCGCCCCTTTGACGTGCAGGCTGATCTGATAGAGCTGCAGTTGTGGATCAAGCCTTTCAAGGCGGTAACCGGGGGTGCCTGCATCGACAAAGTGGTTGCTGAGAAAAAATACCCGTCTTCCTGCCTTGGCAAAACCGCGCGCTAGTTGTTGGGGGCGCTGGATCCGAAAACGCCAGTCGATGACGCTCCAGACAAGAATGTCGCGTTTGTCCGTCGGGCTGTGCATGAGAGAATTGTCCGCTTCTGGCTCTTTGTCCGGCATGGGAGCGAGCACGGATTGATGAGCACTGTCGTTATGCAGATGAGTGGAGATAGCGACAGGTTGGATCTGTCTTCTGATTTTGTACCATGCATCCAATAGCAGGCGCAGTGGGCGAGTTACTTTCCATGACCAGCTCGCATACAGTTTCTGGATGAGTGCGCCGCTGGCAGAGAGTTTGCGTTTCTGACTGGTGATTTGCTGATGGAGTGCGTCGATCTGTGCATCGCGCTCGGCAAGCCTGCTTTGCAAGGATTGTTCCCGTGTCGACGCGGCTTCCATTTGCTGACCGAATGCGTCGCACTGTCCGTTGCGCGCGGCAAGCGTACCTTGCAGGGATTGCCCCCAGGTCGATACTTCCTCGACCTGCCGTTGCAGTCCAGCAATCTGCGCATCACGTTCGGCAAGCGTACCTTGCAGGGATTGCCCCCAGGTCGACATTTCCTCGACCTGCCGTTGCAGCGTCTCAATCTGGCCATCACGTTCGGCGAGCGCTTGACCAAGCGAGGCAATGTTTTCCTCGTGTAAAGGGTCGGGTTGCGAAAGCTCCCGTACATCTAGACGGAAGGCCAGAATGTCTTCAAGCGCATAGCCGGCACTGCCGGAAACCCAATTCTGGATATCATTTTCGAATGCACAGTAACGAGCGATGTCGGTTTCAACAATCCAGATACCCAGAGATTGTGCGACTTGAGTGAATAGAGAGGCTGCTCTTGCAGAGGTATTGCTTGCGGGAGTGGCCACCTTGCCCAGCGATAAAAGTGACAGGAATATCCCACGAAAAACGAGGAATCCCAACTCGATTGGCAATTCAAGCTGCCACTCCAGGTCGATAAACTCGACCGAGTCATCCTGATAGACGAACAAATTCCGTGGCAGCGCATCAAGCAGTTTGCCCGGCATGATCTGTTGCGCAGGTAGTTGCTTGTGCATGTGAGAAAGCCCAGCCTGTGCCAGCACCGCCTGGTACCAGGTCGACGCCCATTCTGTGAGGTGGGCGGTATCCCAGCCGGGAGTCGTCAACCGCCGCCGCAGACGATCTATCCATTGCTCTGCATGCAGAAAGGACTTGTCCTCGAGGCACATTCTTAGAGGGGTGGATGCGAGTGCGCTTGCCTCGGGAAAAAGCTTTTCCTGCCGGACCAGTACGGCGCCATTAACCATTTCCTGGAATACAACCTTTTTGGCATATTCGCGTCGGCGGTCCACCGAAAAATGGCAGGCCAGCCAGGATGGCTCCGCAGATGGCTGGCTGTCCGTTCCGGCCAGAACCAGAAACGAATTGGCCAACTCAGCCGCCAAACC
>CAYOGS010000241.1:0-1282 GCA_964403435.1 uncultured Rhodospirillales bacterium
TTAGCTGAATATGGTGCAAAAAAGCTTAAGATAGTCGGCACATCAACTTGATATTGCTGGCAACATGCTGGCTTATTTTACTGTCACCCCCTTCACCCGGAGTCACCGAATGTTCAAAATTTTTACAGCTGCGCTGCTTGGACTATGCCTCAGCTTTCCCGTCTTTGCTGCCGAAAGCGCTGGAACAGCTAAAGAAAATTCCCAAACTAACAAAATGCGCACCTGCGCGCAGGAGTATCGCCAACGCAGCATCCCGAAGAACGAATATCGCAAATTTATGAGCTTCTGCCTGCGGAAGGACTATGTACTGGGCAGCTACTCGCCCGGCACCACGTCCATGCCCACGCCGGCCAGTCAAAAAGAACCCGCAGCGGCGCCACAACCGGCAGAAACGACGCAGGCGACCACTCCTCAAGTTGAACCAGAACCCACCGGGCGCGACAAGCAGAAGAATAAAATGAAGACCTGCAATGGCGAAGCCAAGGAACAGAAACTAAAAGGCGCCGAACGCAAAGAATTCATGAAAGCCTGCCTTTCGGCCGACTGAGCATCACGCGGTGAAACGCCTACGCACACGTGGGCGTTTCACTTGAACCTATACTCTCAGTTTAGCGAGACTATGCGGCAAGGCAGTTACTAAATCCTCCGCGATCATGCCCGGAGAGAAATCCTGCGCAGCAGCCCCATGCAGCCAGACCGCAATGCAGGCGGCTGTGAATGCTTCCACACCTTGGGCAAGAAAACCGGTCAGGATGCCCGCCAGAACGTCGCCGCTGCCGGCCGTTGCGAGCCAGGGCGGGGCGTTGGTATTGATGACTGCGCGACCATCCGGCGCTGCGATCACTGTATCCGCGCCTTTCAGCAGAACCACGCATTGCACCAGCCGCGCCATGCGCGCCACTAAGCTCAATTTATCTGAAAATTCCCGCTGTGGGCCGAAAAGCCGCTCGAATTCCCCGGCATGCGGCGTCAAGACGGTTTGCTCATGCAAAGCACGGAATAATTTTTCCGGCTGCGCAGAAAAAGCCGTCAGCGCGTCGGCATCGAGTAACACTGGCTTGCCCGTTGCCAATGCGGCCAGTACTTGGGCTTGCAGGAGTTCGCTCACGCCCGCTCCGGGACCGAGCAGAATTGCGTTCTTACGCGGATCTTCTACCTGCCGGCACCAATCTTCAATGGTCGTGACCGGATGCACGAGCACACTATCCAAATTGCTGGCGTAAACCAGCGTGGCATAAGGTGGTGCTGCCACTGTGACCAGGCCGGCGCCGGTGCGTTGCGC
>CAYOGS010000241.1:1292-3520 GCA_964403435.1 uncultured Rhodospirillales bacterium
GACGTGCCGCTCCCGTCATCACGCCGCCACCCAACACCAGCGCGTGACCATGGTGGTATTTGTGCTGCTCGACACCGAAACGCGGCACTTTATCATGCCATAGGCTTGGATGGTTTTCGGCACACGCAGTAATAGCGGTAGCGGCAACTCTGGGTTCGATACCAATATCAGCAACAATAACTTCGCCAGCATGAATGCGCCCCGGCAGGAGAAGCAGTCCGGGTTTCTTGCGCGTAAAAGTGACGGTCATTTTGGCGCAGATGGCCTGCCCAAGCGCTGCGCCTGTATCGGCATGGATGCCGCTTGGCATATCAATGGAGACAACTGGCTGCCGACTCTCATTGACGGCTTGAATCACCACTTCATACTCTGCGGACAAAGGTCGGTTTAAGCCAATGCCGAAGAGCGCATCCACGATCAACGTGCAGCCACCAAGCAGATCCGGTGACCAGGCAACAAGCGACCCAGGATAGTCCGCCCGCGCCTGCAGCGCCGTATCGGAAAGCTGAGCGACATCGCCAATGACGGTGCAAGTGACGGTCCAGCCTTTTTGCTGTAATAGCCCGGCAACAATAAAGCCGTCACCGCCATTCTTGCCCAAGCCACATAGAACCAGCACGCTCGCGGGATCTGGAAAGGCACTTTCGATAACACTAACGACCGCCGCCCCTGCGCGCCGCATGAGGGTTAGCCCATCCGTTCCCTGCTGAATTACCAGCGTGTCGAGCGCGCTCATCGCATCCTGCGTCACCAGCGCATAGGGCGAGAGCGGAGAGAATGCAGTCAGGTTATCGGTATGGGGCATGGCCGCACTATGGCAAAGCCTCTATGATTCGCAAAGCGACGGTTAAGCATCGCCGAATCTTGTTCTTGGGTCGCTACTCCAGCCCACTGCTCTGCTGCTAAATCAACGTGAGCCGTCACAGGTTCGGATGATATTAGGGTGGTGATGCTGGGGCGACCGACGGGGCTCGAACCCGCGACCACTCGGACCACAACCGAGGGCTCTACCAGCTGAGCTACGGCCGCCATCAGCAACAAGACTGCCATGAAGGCAGCCAAAATATATTTCAACAAAAAACGCCCGGCAAGGAATCCGAGCGTTTATTGTGCGCCTGCAAAAAACAGCCTGTTGTTATCGCAGGATTTTTCCGGAAAAAAATCCGGCGGCAACATACCGTGGACAGTCTTCCAGGCTTAGATAAAACCAGAAATTTACTAGAATTGTCAAGCCTTTCAATTGCCGCCAGAGTCACGCTGCATTGCAACACGCACTGTCGCCCCGCAACCCGCAGAATGGGATTTTCCATGGCCAATAAACTGCTCGAACTCATTAAAGAACACGATGCTCAATTCGTTGACCTGCGCTTCACTGATCTGCGCGGCAAATTGCAGCACACGACGCAACATGTGGATACGCTCCAAACGAGTGCAACTATCGAAGAAGGAATTATGTTTGACGGCTCTTCCATCGCTGGCTGGAAATCTATTGATAAGTCAGACATGATTTTGAAGCTGGACACTGCCACTTCCATACTCGACCCATTCTTTGCGCAACCCACCATCGGCGTGTTCTGTGATGTCTATGAGCCGGACACCGGCAAGCCCTATGATCGTTGCCCGCGCTCAATCGCCAAGGCAGCGGAGGCTTACGTTGCCAAAAGCGGCGCCGGCGACAAGGCTTATTTCGGCCCGGAAGCTGAATTCTTCGTGTTTGATGATGTACGCTTCAAAGTCGGCGCCAGTCGCAGTTTCTATCAGGTGGATTCGGAAGAAGACCCCTACAACAGCGGCCGCGAATATCCTGAAGGCAATCTCGGTCACAGGCCACGCGTCAAGGGCGGGTATTTCCCGGTCGCTCCAGTGGATAGTGGCCATGATTTGCGCGGGGAAATGCTGACGACGATGAAAACCATGGGGTTAGAGGTGGAGAAACACCATCACGAAGTCGCCTCATCCCAGCATGAACTCGGCATCAAATATGACACCGTCACCAAATGCGGTGACAATATGCAAATCTATAAATACGTCATCCATAATGTTGCGCATAATTTCGGCAAGACGGCGACCTTTATGCCCAAACCGATTTATGGGGACAACGGTTCCGGCATGCATGTGCATCAGTCTTTGTGGAAAGACGGCAAACCGCTCTTCGCAGGTGACAAATATGCCGGCCTGTCGGATTTCGCGCTCTATTATATTGGCGGCATCATCAAACACGCCAAGGC
>CAYOGS010000242.1:0-3485 GCA_964403435.1 uncultured Rhodospirillales bacterium
GGCGGTAACCGGGCGGGCGACATAGAAAGCTCGCGCAGTCCCAGCCCCAGCAGCAGCGCGGTATAATCAGGATCGCCGGCCATCTCGCCACACAGGCTCACCGGAATCCGCGCACGCAACGCCGCTCCGATAGTGAATTGAATCAGCCGCAGCACGGCGGGATGCAGCGGATTATAAAGTTCGGCCACCTGCTCATCGCCGCGGTCAATCGCCAGAGTGTATTGCGTCAAATCGTTGGAGCCAATGGCGAAGAAGTCGCTCACTTGCGCCAGCGTGTCGGCTGCCAGCGCGGCGCCGGGAATCTCGATCATCGCGCCAAGCGGCGGCAACGGGTCAGGCAGTTTCAGTCCGCGCCGCTGTAGTCGCTTGGCCACTTGCAGCAGAATTTGCCGCACCTGACGCATTTGCTGCACTGTGGAAATCATGGGAATCAGCACGCGCACCGGCCCGTGCGCAGCGGCACGCAAAATCGCAGCCAGCTGTGTCTCCAGCAGTTTGGGCATTTTAAGTCCCAGCCGAATGGCGCGCAGCCCCAGCGCAGGGTTGGCGCTTGCCGCTCCCGTAGCACCTAACGCGCCGGCCAGCTTTTCGCCACCAACATCCAGAGTACGGATGGTAAGGGGCTTGCCTTTCAATCCACTGACCAGACCATGCAGCGCCTCATACTGTTCGTCTTCGTCAGGTAAATCGCTGCGATTCATAAACATGAATTCAGTGCGGAGCAGACCGATACCCTGTGCCCCCGCTTCCAGCGCGGTGTCCAGCTCGCGCGGCAGTTCCAGATTGGCCAGCAACTGGATGACAGTGCCGTCTTGTGTCACAGAGACCAGGCGACGCAGTGAACGAAGCCGTGTCCGCTCTTCCTGCTGCACCTTCAGCCTTTGCCGCGCTTGTTTCAGTTGTGCTGCACTGGGACGAATAATTAATTCGCCGCGATCGCCATCAAGAATAACTGTATCCTGGCTACTTACTTGCTGCAGTAGTACCGCGATGCCCAGCACAGCCGGCAGGCCGAGCGCACGCGCCATAATGGCCGCATGCCCTTCTGCACCGCCCAGCACGGCGGCAAACCCGGCGATTAATTTAGGATCCATCAGCGCCGTGTCAGCCGGTGTAATCTCCTCGGCCAGCAGGATGCAACCCTCTGGTGCGTTGGCGAACGGATTATGCTGCTGCTGCAACAAATGACGTAACAGGCGCTGGCCGACCTCACGAATATCATCCACGCGCGCCGCCAAATAGCTGTCCGCCATCGCCGCGAATCCGGCGCTGATTTCGGCAATCTGCCGCTCAATAGCCGCTTCGGCATTGATCTTTGCGGTGCGGATCACGCCTTCCACGCCGCGCACCAGGCGCGAACCGGTCAACATGGCGTGGTGTGCTTCCAACAAGATGTTGATTTCCTCGCTGGCGCTGGCCGGCAACATCTCTGCACGATTCTGCAGTTGCCGGATTTGCCGCCGTGCTTGCTCGGTCGCGTGATGGAAGCGCGCGACTTCTTCGTCAACCTGGTTCTGTGCCAAACTATATTCTGGTGCATGCAGGCCGGTGCTGCCGACCAGATAGGCGGGTCCAATGGCAATGCCAGGCGCGACGCCGATGCCGGTGAGAATCAGCGTTTCAGATTTCATCGAAGCCCCGTTTTACCAGGCTGCTCAGCGCCTCCAGTGCCGCAATGGCGTCATCGCCTTGGGCGCAGATTTTCAGCAGCGTGCCCGTTCCAGCGGAGAGCATCATCAAACCCATGATGGAACGGCCGGAAACCCTGATCTCTCCTTTCACCACCGCGACCTCGGCGGTGAACGGCATAGCAATCTTGACGAATTTGGCCGCGGCACGCGCGTGCAGCCCGCGCTTGTTGCAGACCGTCACCATCTCGCACAACGCGCCGTCACCCATGGCCGTCAAGTCGCTCATGATGCAGCCTCAGCCGTTGAGCAGCACGGAGGCGACATTGATATATTTGCGCCCAGCCTCCTGCGCCTCCGTTATGGCTTCCGCCAGACTCTTGCTGCTGCGCACGGAAGCCAGCTTGATTAACATCGGCAAGTTGACGCCCGCGATGACCTCTACCTTGCCACGTCCCAACGCCGAGATAGCGAGATTGCTCGGCGTACCTCCGAACATATCGGTCAGCACCACGGCGCCTTTACCTTTGTCACAGGCAGCGATCGCCGCCAGCAGATCTGCACGGCGCTTGTCCATATCGTCGTCTGGGCCAATGCCGATGGCCATAGCCTGCTGCTGTGGTCCACAGACATGCTCCAGCGCCGCCAGCATTTCCGTGCCCAGCCGGCCATGGGTAATCAAAACAATGCCAATCATTTTTTGCCTCTAATCAGTTTAATGTAACCGGGCCTTCATCCAGCGTCGCTGCGTTCGGTTTTTACATCCGCGTTCAGGCCACGCCCTAAGTCACGGTGCTGCACGCCTACAATATGCCCAGCGGCGGCCAGCCGCTGCGCCAGCTGTTCCGCCATATAGACCGAACGGTGCCTTCCACCGGTGCAGCCCACCGCGATCGTGAGGTAGCTTTTGCCCTCTTGTGTGTATCGAGGCAAGAGCGGCGTGAGCCAATCGGTCAACCGGTTCAAAGTGGGCAAAAAATCTGGGTCTTGCGCGATGGCTTGGCCAACCGGTGCATCCAGCCCGGTCAACGGCCGCAAAGCGACGTCCCAATGGGGATTTTTGAGGAAACGCACGTCAATCACCAGATCGGCCTCGCGCGGCAAGCCGCTGCGAAAGGCGAATGATGTGACGAAAATCGTCAGACCGCTGTGTAACCCACGTTGAAATTGCCCAGCAGCCCACCGGCGTAAATCATGCACCGAGAACAATGACGTGTCGAGCACCAGGTCGGCTGCTGCGCGCAATGGCTCAAGAATGGCGCGTTCGCGCTGAATGCCATCACCCACCGGCCGGTCAATCGCCAGCGGGTGCCGCCGTCTGGTTTCGCTGAAGCGTCGCAGCAACACGTCATCGTCGCAATCCAACAGCACCAGTGTGGCGGTCAACCCTTCGGTCGCGCGCATGGCCTCTATTTGTTGCAGCAGCGCCGTTGCTTGAAAATCCGCGTTGCGGCTGTCAATCCCTACCGCCAAACCACTTCCGGCCGCGGCGCCGTGCGTCACCAAATCGGGAATCAGGGACGGGCGCAGATTATCAACCGCCTCATAGCCCAAATCCTCGAGCGCCTTCAGCAAGGTGGCCATGCCCGCGCCGGCCATGCCGGTCACATAGACCAGCCGACGTGGTGCGTTTGAAACTGCGACCACTTCAACCATCGCTATGATCCGTCAGCGGATAGCACAGCACGGCCATAATTTTTGCCACGGCTGTGGGATCATGCGGCCGCAGCCACAAGCGCGGCAGCTTGACGCCCATCACCGGATGTTGCGTTTCGTCAGGCATCCGCTCCAGCGCTTCTTCGAGGGGAACGAGAATTACGACCAGACGCAGCAAAGTGGAAGTCGCCAGCTGCTCCG
>CAYOGS010000243.1:0-3485 GCA_964403435.1 uncultured Rhodospirillales bacterium
CTGGCCGATGGCGGCCAGCTTCTCCGACGTCACCAGTTTCTGCTGCGCCTGCTGTCGTGCGGCGGCAACGGACTTTTCATAATCCGTCAGAATCTGCTTGGCGCGGTCATTGGCTACAGCCGCGGCGGACAAATCCGCCGCTTTCTGTTGCTGCCGGTTGGCCTGCACGACAGCGATATTCGGCAGCGCTTTGTGCTTCAGCAACCGGTAGAGCAGCCAGAAGGCCAGCGCCAGCCAAAACAACTGGCCGGGAAAATGCTCCGGGCGGAATTGCGGCATCCGCGTATCGGCCGCGGCGGCCGTGGCATGCACCACCGTTTCCGCCCAGACGGGCAGAGTGGTAAGGCAAAAGCCGCCTGCCAATCCGAGGATATGCCGTGCCCGCCAGATCATCAGCGCCGACTCAGCGAATGAGCATGAAGGCGATGACGAAGCAGAGCAGCAGCACCAATTCGGTCGCGGCAAAGCCGATATAACCGATGGTGCTGAATTTCGGAGCCGCCGCTGGGTTGCGTGCCACAGCACTGATCCAGGCGGAGAATAGCAGGCCAAGGCCGATACCAGCGCCCAGAGCGCCGATCATGGCGATGCCGGCACCCAGCAGGGCATATGCGTTATTATCCATTTTTCGTCTCCTCAGGTTAAAGGGGGTGGTTAGTGCATCTCCAGCGCGTCATGCAGATAAACGGCTGTAAGAATGGAGAAAATATAGGCCTGCAGCCCGGCGACAAAGAGCTTGAAGCCCGTCAGCGCGATCGTGAGAATGAGGGGCAAGGGCGCCAGAAACAATTGCAACAGGCTCGGCTCGCCGCCATGGCTGCCATAGAGCCCGGCCACCACCATACCGGCGGCCATGCCGGCAAAAACTTTCAGCAAGATGCCGCCGGCCAGCATATTGGCGAAGAGACGGATAGCCAGGCTGAACGGCCGCACGCAAAAAGAGAAAATCTCCACCACGAATAGGAACGGGATCATCACCATCGGCGCGCCGGCCGGGACGAAGAGATGGAAGAAATGCAGCCCATGCTTGGCAAAGCCAGTGACGGTGACCGCCAGAAACACCGCGATGGCCAGCGCGAAAGTGACGATGATATGGCTGGTAGCGGTGAAGCCATAGGGAACCAGCCCCAGCATGTTCATGAACATGACAAAGATAAACAAGGTGAAGATGAAGGGGAAATAGGGCTTAGATTTATGTCCAGCCGTTTGCTCAACCATGTTGGCGATGCTGTTATGCATGGTTTCCACCAGCATCTGCATCCGGCCGGGAATGACCGTACCGCGCCCCATGCCCTTCAAGAGAAACAGCGCGCTCAATGCCACGGCTAGAAACATGAACAAAGCGGAATTGGTGAAGGAAAGATCAATCCCACCCACGCTGGGAAACGGGATGATGGGCTTGATTTCAAACTGAGCGAGCGGTGAGTGTGATGCCGACATGCCGTTCCTTCAGTTGTCCTTTTGTTTACGCCCTTTTGCCGCGGTATTGTCTGGCGCCGCCGCCCGCAATCCGACCGCCCGTTCCACCCCTTGCGCCGCGCGCCAGGCATTGAACACGCCGGCGCCAAAACCAAGGAACAACCCGGCAATGACGCCGACCGGCGGTTTGCCGAAGAGCTGGTCGGCCACATAGCCCATCAGCAGCCCGCCCAGCACCGCCCCCAGCAACTCATACCCCGCCCGGCTCGCCCGCGCTTCCTGACGCCGTTCGGCTTCAGCGGCTTCTGCCTCTGCCACGGTCGGACCACTCTGCGCAGCGATACGTTCATCCAACTGCCGCAGGCGCTCTTGGTCGGATTGGTCAAACCCTGTCAAGCACTTACCACCTTTGGCACCCAGCAAGACATCCCGCCGAATTTGCGCGCAACCTAGGGGGGTGAAGCGAGTGAGTCAAGCATCAGTTATGCGGAAATCAATCCGTGTGAAAATTAGTTTGCGGGCGCTGGCGTCACAGGGCACGGTTTGCGCTAAACCCTTGTCAAAGCGGGGCGCCGTAGCCAATATCGTCGCTTCGTTTGCTGTGGCCCCAAGCTTTGGTCTGGTTGCAGCGTCTCTCCCTTATGGCGGCTAATGACGGCGACCGAGCTTGATCCTCACGACCGCATCGCGGTGGAAGCCTGTATTCGGCGCGCCATGCTGGGCGATGCAGCGGCGTTTACGCGCCTCATCACGGCGCATTATGACCGCATCTATCGTCTGGCCTATCGCTGTGCTGGACGGCGGGAAGACGCGGAAGATGTGGCGCAGGAGGTCAGTATTAAATTGGCGCAGAATCTGACCAGTTACCGATTCGAAGCCCCTTTCGGCGCCTGGCTGAGCCGCATGGTGCTGAACAGCGCGCGTGATATGTTGCGCGTCCGGAGCCGACGTCAAGGGCGGGAGACGCCACTGTTCGAGGATGCGGAATGGCTGGCCGGCACCGACAACCCGGAACAACGAACGGCGGCACGGCAAACCCTGGCGTTAGTAGACAAGCTGCCAGAAGCCTTGCGCGACACAATCATCCTGGTCTTTGGCGAAGGCATGAGCCATGCCGAGGTGGCGGCTGTGCTGGGCTGCGCCGAGACCACAATTTCGTGGCGTATCCATGAAGCGCGCAAACAGTTGCAGGCGCTGCAACAACAGCCGGCGGCGGAGGTGAAGCATGGCCACGCCTGACCCTAAAATGGCGCATGAAACGACTCTCAGCGCCCTCAATCCGCCAAACCCCAGCCCAGCCGCCAAGGCTGCGGCGCTGCAGGCTGCTCTGGCAGCTTTTGCCGAAGTTCAAGCGGCACAATTGGCCGACAACCAAAAAGCCGTCGCGTCCAGCCAAGGAAAGCCGCAGGATGATCGTCTCACTGGTAACGGGACGGCAATGCTGCCGCCCGCAGCCCGGGGGTCTTTCATGCAACGCGCCACTTTCCTTCGCCGTGTCACCTTGAGTCTACTAGTCGTCGGCACCGTCGGCCTGGTCGGTTATCAAAGCTGGCACAGCAACGAGATCGGGGTGACCGAAAGCGCCGCGCTGCGGCAGGCAGCCGTGGGTGCCGGAGCCAATAACCGCTTGCTGACCATCGCGAATGACGGCCGCGTGGATGCCGCGAAAGAAAAAACGGAATTAAAACTCGCAGAAGCTTTGCCGCAAATCATGAGCAACGCGCAACCGACTAACGAGGCACAGAACAAAAACCAGGTGGCCGTTCCGTTAGCTGCACCGACCACACCTCCCGAACAAGCGGCCGCTGACGGCGTTCTTAAAGGGGAAATTACCCAGATGTCCGGCCATACCTCCGGCGCACCCGCACTGCTAGGTTATTTGAGGGACAAAATTACCGGTTCAAGCGCGACGGAATCCGAGCGTTCGCGCATCGCCGCGGCGCCACCTTTGAAAGAAGCTCCAGGTGGCAAAGCATCGCCGGCTTTCATTACCGCACAGCAAGAGGCTAACAAGCAGCGCGTGGCTGAAAAAGGGGTCGCCATTTCCCGGGCCATCCAGATCATTG
>CAYOGS010000244.1:0-3433 GCA_964403435.1 uncultured Rhodospirillales bacterium
CGTTTATTCTCCTGCGTTTGGGTTAATCTTCATGTCACGAATAAAACCTATTTTTTGCCTTGCACCACCACGCCAAACCAGCCAAGCCCCTGATAGGTTTCATAACCCGGTGTCAGGGCGAAGCCGACATTACGGCCGGCTCCATCAACATAATTTCCAGTCCGGCGTCCTGACGCCTGCAGGCTAAATTTTTCCTGTAGTACACCGTTGCGGTCATTGGCCGCGATGACGGTGTGGTTACGATCCAGCAACAGGCAGCGGGTGATTTTCTTTTCGTCATCCATCAGGCGTACACCATCCACCACCGCTTGCGACTGTCTTTGCCAATCGAAGAATATGCCCAGAACGCCGACGGGGCGGCCGTTGGGATCGGCTCCTTCACGGATAGCGGCGGCGTAAGTGGCGACCATGCGCCCATCAAGCAAATTGTTGACGGCGATGTCGGCAACGGCAAACTCACCACCGTCTCGCGTCGTCATCGCGTCGCGGAACCAGCCCTCGTGCGCGACATTGCTGCCGCGCACCTGCGCGAATTTGTTTGGGCGGCCATTGGCCAACACACGCCCTTGCGTATCGGCGATCCAAAGGTCGAGATAGACCGTATAGGCGTCCAGAATGACGCCAAGGCGCTTGGCCGCATAGTCGTATTTGTCTGGCGTACCTGCAACTGTACAATCCACCACGGCACTATCGGTCGCCCACCAACGCACATCGCACGAACGTTCATAGAGGTTGCGATCAATAATCTCGACCATATTGAGCGCCAGATCGGTCAAGCGCCCACCGCGCAAATCTGCGACAAGATTTTGCCCCAGGCCGTTGAGCTGCACAGTCTTCTCTGCCAATTCGCGGGAAAAACCTTCGGCGATGTCGCGGATGGTTTCAGAAATTTCGCGAACTTCCTTAGCCACGACGGAAAAGCCCCGGCCATGCTCGCCGGCACGCGTTGCTTCAATAAGGGCGTTCAAAGCCAGCATGCGGGTCTTGCTTGTCACGGACTGGATTTGCCGCATCTTGTCTTCTGCAAGATCAGAAACCGAATTCGATAAGGCGAGAATACGCTCAGGCATCGTGTGTCCAGTTTGCGGGGCAGGCTACGAATCAGAAACTCATTAAGGATCATTCCATTTCTTTCGCAGGCGCAAGATTATTTATGTGCATCGCACAAAACATCATCTTGAAGCTGGCGTCGGAGACACAAAAAGAAAAAATGGATTCGATTTCGGCTTTTTAACTGCCGAAAACTACCTGGAAACTTGTTAATAAATCTTTAGCTATCCGCCGGTTAGCACTCGTGGCATGAGACTGTCTTACGTATCACTGTCGCTTTGTGCTGGGCTGTTGCTTTCTGGTGGTGTCTTCGCCGGGCTGGCCGAAGTGCGGGACGCCGCGCGGCAGAGCAATTGCCCGCCCAAGAAAATTGAAGTTCTTCGGCAAAGTGTCGGTAACAGCAATGAAACGCTCTATCAGGTTGATTGCAATCTTCCAAAACCCAAGGAAGCCAGCGCTAATCAAACTAATCGCATAACGATAAAGTGCCAGATGAATCTATGTCAGGTTGGCCGGTAACCGTTTGTTCGGGGCAATTTGATGAACCGGTCTGAAAGCTAATCTTTGGTTAGTTCTTACCAACGGCTTACGCCCCCTTATGTTCTTGATTGCGCAACTAAATCAGTCGTATCGATGATTGCCAGGGTACCGATTTCTGGCTAAACTGCCGCCATGTGGGGAAAAGTGAACAAATCCGGCAGTGCTGCACCAGCGAATGCCCAGGAACAGCCCAAAGCGTCATTTGACGTATGGCTTCGCTGGGCGGATGTCCTGATGCATCGTCTGACCAGTATCAAGGAGATTTACAGCGGGCAAATGGATGCTGAGGCTGTAGGTCGTGTTGGTGGTTATCTCGGGCAGCTGCGATTCGTTCTTGATGGCGCGCTGGCACGACACCTGGTGCATCGGCCTTATGCGCAGCTCAATGAGTTATCATACGGCCAAGACAAACTATTTGATATGCAAATTCAGGCTCTTACCAGTGTTTTTCGCAACGTCTTGACGGATTTTCCGCAAATCTCCAAGGACATGCAAAAAATGCTGAATTCGCGCTGGGAAGGTAATTGCAACGGGCGCGTTGCAATGGATATTTTCCGTGGGCCGGTGGGGACGTTGAATGAAGGGATCGGCAGTGGCTATCCGCGTGACGGCCAATTGCCTGCCGTGCTTGATCAATTGCTCCTGTTAGAGGGCACCGGGTCTTCGCGGACGCCGCGCCAGACAACTTTGTCGGCTGAAGAGCAGATTCGCTGGCAGGATACTGCACGGCGGTGGGCAAGCATGAATAGCACGCATTTGCGTAGCGCTGGCCGGTTGGACTAAAGTTCCCGCAGGCGCGACGCTGGTGCCGCGGCATAAGGAAATAACACAATGGCAAAGACTTACGCCCAGAAGGCGCCGTTCAATGATTGGTGGTACTGGTCGGAATGCCTCGTCAAGCGCTTCCGCAGCATTGCTGAGATTTACCGAGAGAATAGCGAATTTGACCGAGCCAATTAGGCGTCGATGTGGAGCAAGAAACTCCAGGACAATTGTGTCCCGCCGGTTGAAGCGATGCGTAAAGGCCTGAAGACGGACGAGCAAAAAACTGAAGCCAAACAGCTTGAAGAGACGGCTATCAATAACTGCGCGGTGATGTTCCGTGAACTCCTGGTCAACTTGCCGTTCGTTTCAACGGCGATGCAGGATTTCCTCGGTGTCAAATGGGAAGACTGCAAATGGCCTGAGGGTGAAGAGCCGGATGAAGTTGACCATGACACTGGCCTCGTAAAGACGAAGAAGCCGCGTCCTAAGACAGATGCCCGCATCAGCGAAATGTTTTGGGGCCCAAAACAGAGGCAAGACGAAGGTATTCGTAGCGGCAAGGTGGCGGATGGTGGCTTGCCAGGGATTATGTTTAATATGCTGGCAGCCGAGAAGACAACATCATCGCGGCAACCAACCGATTACGGCAAGATGATGACGGCCTCCGTTTCCCAGCAGCGCGTGAACACTAACTATATGAATAACAAGTTTTCACCCGGCAAAATTTGAATTTTGCGCTTTTTCTGGCGCCTAGCCGGTGGGCAGCCTATATGTATGGCTGGATCTAAGTTTTCAGGACGGAACCGAAGATGACGTTTTCAATGCCTCGCGCTGTTACGACACCGCCTACCGCAAATCCTGTGCTGGTCTGTGACGCCGATATCAACAATTTTATGACTGATGTGATCGAGGCCTCATTGCGGCAATTGGTCATTTTGGATTTCTGGTCGCCACGTAGCCCGATGTGTAAGCAGTTACTGGTGGTACTGGAAAAGGCGGTGCTGGATTTGAAGGGTGTTGTCAAACTCGCCAAAGTGAATATTGATACCAACCCGGAAATCGCCCAGCAATTCAGGGT
>CAYOGS010000245.1:0-1502 GCA_964403435.1 uncultured Rhodospirillales bacterium
ATGTTCCGCCAATTGTGAGATCTGGGCTTTGGCCAAACAAATTGACCGATATGCTGTACGATAGATTCATATTGGAGAAACCGCCGCAATGAGCGATGGCACCGTAGCTCGAATGGCTCAGTCAACTGGCCATCCTGTTGCGCCTCTAAAAAAAATATGCGGTTTTGAGTAAGCTGAAGCGGTCAAGACTCGTACGACTGTGGAGTTTAGAGCCGACACCGCTCGTAAGGATAATATGCCCGAAAAGCTTCCGCGTGCCATCGTACGCTATAAAGGTTTTTTGAGAGACCTAGGTGGCGCAATACAGCGTGACGGGCTCAAACGCGTCAACACATCAAAACGCTCATAGGACCAATTAAATTGACGCCGAAGCCGGAGGGATATTTAGAGATGAATTAACAAAAAACCGTGCGGCGATACTGCTAAGGCACGGAAATACCAATTACATTCGTTTGGTTGCGGGGGTCCGCTTTGACACTAACTCATCAGAGCCGTTGCGCGTTGATTTAAGGCAGAAAATTCAATTTATTACGCCTAAGTTCCAAACATAAATGGCTAAATACACCTACGATGGCCGCAACCGCTTAAATGCCAGAATCGGCGCCGGCATCACGACGACATACGGCATCAACGGTCAGGGCCAGCGCGTCCGCAAGACCTGGAATGGCACACCGCCCAGCACCTTGACGCTTGTGTATGCCGATGCCCGCAAACATATCGGGACCTATGACCCGACAGGCGCTAACGTCGAGGAGACCATCTTCCTCGTCGACACCAACACCACCAACCAAATCCTTTGGGACTGGACACAGGCCGACCCATTCGCCCGCACGCTGCCCAACCAGAACTCCGCCGGCCTCGGCACCTTCAACTGGCGCCGCGGCTTCCCCGGCCAGTTCTATGACACTGAGAAATCCGGCTGGCACAACGGCTTCCGAGATTATCACCCTGCGCTGGGACGCTATCTGCAGAGCGAACCGATTGGACTCAGCGGTGGGGATTTCAGCACGTTTGGGTATGCGGGGCAAAGCCCGGCATTCTATACCGACCCGTTGGGGCTAATTATAAAAGTATGGGGATCATCCCGATTCAAGGGAGATTATGATATTGCCATTCGTTATTTAATGCAGAGCCCGATGTTCGCAAATTTGTACAAATCAGTATATAACTCGCCCATACCTTACAATGTGTATGAGAACATAGATCATAATGTGAGTAATGGTTGCGAGGCGTCGTATGACGAAAAAGGTGTGCTTCATAAATATATCTCATGGGCATCACGTGGAGCGTAAGTTTGTTTTGATTATTCCGTTAAATCACCTGCTCTCAGTTTGGCGCACGAGCTAGTCCATGCTCACGGTGACACACACGGCACTGCCGATTGGAACAAATATGATCTCTCGACTCCATCAGGATTCAACGATTGGTTCTGGTGGGAAAATCCAGAAGAGAAACGTGTTAGTCGCAATTTTGAAGCCGGAATTGCCTTCTAGCTTGGCGAG
>CAYOGS010000245.1:1512-3431 GCA_964403435.1 uncultured Rhodospirillales bacterium
GCAAAATGGGAATTTTCTTGGCGTGAGCAAACTCTAGCTTGGCGAGCCAGTCAGAGATACTCACTGGTCGAGATTGGCATACAGAACGGCTTTATCGCCTGATTCAAGAATAATCATCCTGCCCTAGAATTAGACCATATTTGTGAGGGAAACTATGGCTGGACACACGCTTCACAAAGTCTCGAAGTATTTTTTTGTTGCTGTCATCGTTTGCACTTTACTTGTAGTGTATCGGATAGACCTTATGAGCGTTGGTTCGAGACAGATTACGTATGACCTCTCAAACGCAATTCTTGACGGCAGGATTCAGCGTTTGGAAGTGGTTTATTGTGGACGGTTTACGCGAATGCTCATTGCCCGTTGGCCTGTCCATCTTTTCCACAACTCAGCAAAACCTGGCGCAGTAGATGAAAGAACATATGATGGCTGCCGGAGGACAACTGTCGCGTTTGATAACAACAGAAGCTTTACTGATGCGCAAAAAATTATAATTGATAAAAGCAACAGCATTCTTGTTTCGGTAGGTGAATCACTTAACACGGCTTATGTGGCTGAACTTAAAAAAGTTCTTAATTTGCAGCCATCTGCGACGGGAGGTTTTGTTGCGGCCGCGTATTTTTTTGAGAAAGAAAACTACAGAGCCTATGCGTTATACTTTTCAGGAAATAGTGCAACAAACGGAATTGCAGACATGCATTTTATCAACAATGAATGGCTGATAGATAAAGCTTTTTATCCGATGTTGATTTCTGGTGATCCAGGTAAAATAATCTTCGACAACTACATTACTGGTAAACTTGACGTACCGGTAAAACCATGAAAGAGGTGCGGCGCAACATAGCTGCAACAAAGATGGCCACCCAGCGCTGCGATTGGGCCGCGTTGGGTGAAACTGTCGTCCTGTGCCGCGCGGCTGAGTGGCGAATGATAGTTGTGCTCATAACTAAAAACTGAACCAGGCAAAATGAGAAAATTCCTATAAACTGAGGTGGCTCAGAAAAGGAGTTTTCGATGAAGAAATCAAAGTTTAATGAGCAGCAAATAGCCTTCATCCTGAGGCAAGCAGAGGAAGGGACGACGGTTGAGGATGTGTGCCGTAAGGCGTGCATATTGATCCAGACTGACCTGCTCCCAATTTAGGGTCCGGACCCATTGAAATATTTTCAAAACAGATGATTGGTGATTCCATAGTTCCAAACATAAATGGCTAATTCTCAATTGGTCTATTTTGGCCTCTATCGTAATCCACTTCAATTATCGGCCAGGTTCAATTCACGGGTGGGCGGAACCGGCAGGCGGATGTCATTGATATCGTCATTTTCTCTGGCGGCTTCGGACAGTCCCTGCTTCGCCGCGAACTCATTCCACGCGATCTGCTGGGCTTCGGCCCAGCTTTCGGCGTCTTCAGGGATCAGATCGCCCGGCTGCGGCTGTCCACTGGTGGTGCCATGGATGAAATGGTAGTGCGGCTTGACCGCGATATAGTCCGGCCAGGTTTCCAACATGGCGCCAGGCATGCCGTAATGGTAGTTATAAACGCGCCCCAGAAACAGCCAGACAATGCCCTGCGCATCCTGATAAATTTTCAGGAGCCGGACATCGGCGACCGAGCAAAAGGCACGGCTTTCAGCTAGATTATGCAGGTTTTCGCTCATAATTCACACCGTCAGCAAGCTTGATAGCCGATCGCTTCGAAACGCAAGTAATATACTTAATCTTGCACTCCGCTCCCCAGGATTTCACATTAGCATCAAGCCTCATCGTGGATGAGTTCGCCTCTCTATCAAATCTTAGTAAGAGGAGCCTAGCGCGGTGGACTTTATCAAATTATGCTAGAAGATAATGCGCATCAAATCCGTTCTGTTAAGCAGGCAAACAATGTTCTCGGATTTCTGGAAAAAACCGGCTCTGAAAAAATA
>CAYOGS010000246.1:0-3420 GCA_964403435.1 uncultured Rhodospirillales bacterium
CACCACCCTAGATTTTACGCAATACGCCTTCGATCTCGGCCTACTGAAAGGCAGCAACGACCGCCTACCTGATCCGCGTGAACTGTCGTTGGAGGATTTGCTGGCTACCGAACCCGTTGCCATCAAGCGCGGTAACGGTGTTGACCGGCTGCGCGCTGAGTTGCACCAGCGCATCGCCGGCGGCCTGAGCGGATTGGCATTTGCCGTACTAGCTGCCGCCATCATGTTAGGCGGAGAGTTCAGCCGTCGCGGCATGGCTGCGCGCGTTATCGCTGCTGCTCTAACTATCGTTGTCTATCAGGCAGCCTTGATGTGGCTCAACAATCTGGCCGCCAAGAATCTGACCTTCGTCCCAGCGCTCTATGCGCTCGTGCTGCTGCCTTTGCCGCTATCCTGGCTGCTCCTGCGCTATAACCCGCTGGCACGCGGCGTCACCCCCAACTCCGTGGCGGCGCCATGACCGGATGGACCCTCTCCTGGTATATCATCCGCCAGTTTTTGCTGTGGTTTGGCGTGTTTCTCGGTGGACTAGCCGGCATTATCCTGCTGTTCGAAATCGCTGAACTGCTGCGCCGCAGCGCCGACTTGCCGCAAGCGACCCTAGACATCATTCTCCAAATGGCCTTCTACAAGCTGCCGGAAACGATTGACAAGGTGTTGCCTTTCGTCACCCTCTTCGCCGCCATGTTTACCTTGTGGCGATTGACACGCAGCCAGGAACTGATTGTCGCCCGCGCCAGCGGTGTCTCCGTATGGCAATTCATGGCACCGATCTTTTTTGCCACGCTGGCCCTGGGTGTCGTCAACATCACTGTGGTCAATCCGGTCGGTGCCGCCATGATCGGCCGCTACTGGGAACTAGAATCCACTTACCTTTTCCGCCCTGTCACTTTGGAGTTGACTGGCGCAGGTCTCTGGCTGCGACAAAAGGCCAAAGACTACGAATTTTTGCTCCATGCGGATACCGCCACTCTGGAGCCAATGACGCTCAAGCCGCTTATGGCCTTCGTCTATGACCCACAAAAACAATATATCGGGCGGATTGATGGCGCCCAGGCCGTGCTCGAACAGAACGCCTGGGTCATCAAGGATGCATGGTACAGTCCCAATCGCCAGCCTTCACAGCGCCTGCCGGAATATCGCATCCCGACCGACCTCACATTGCAAAAAATCCAGGAAAGCATGGCGGCACCCAACACCGTTTCATTCTGGAATTTGCCCAGCTTCATCCATTCCTTGCAGGAAGTCGGCCTACCGGCCGTCCGACATCAGATTCAGTGGCTCGGACTGCTTGCTTCGCCGCTGTTTCTGGCAGCTATGATCACCTTTGCCGCGGCCAGTTCCCTGCGCCTCACGCGCCGTGGCGGCACGCTTGGCCTAGCGGTCGTGGGCGTGGCGTTCGGCAGCGCGGCCTTTGCCCTAAATAACGTTTTGCTGGCACTGGGGGGCACGCAAACCTTGCCAGTCTTCCTGGCCGCCTGGGCGGCGCCGCTCATTTGCCTGTCCGCTGGCGTGGCCGGCCTGCTCTATCTTGAAGACGGTTGATTGACCGGCAGGGACGGCGCACAATTTAGCCAGGAATCATCACATAACACAGGTCATCCCCATGTCACGTTCGCTTCTCCTGCCGTCGTTGCTCACTCTCACCCTTGTTGCCCTGCCTGCAACGGCGGCAGAGACACCGGCCATTAAACCGGTGGCGAAGATTGAACTCATGGCGCGAGATGCCGCACGCGTGGCCATCGTCGTCAATGACGTTGCCGTAACGAATGGCGATATCGTGGCGCGCTACCGGCTTGCCTTACTGTCGTCCGGACTACCCGATAATCCAGAAAATCGTGGGCGCATTTTGCCACAAATCGTCCGCACGCTCATTGAGGAACAACTGCAGCTGCAGGAAGCCCGCCGCCAGCAAATCGAGGTTGACGCGAAGGAGATTGACACCGCGCTGGCGCGCATGGCGCAGGAAAACAACGTGCCCGGCGGCGATCTGCGCGCCATGCTCAGCAGCCGCGGTGTCGCCCCGCGCACCCTTGAACAACAAACTAAGGCACAAATCGCCTGGGCACGACTAGTGCAGCGCCAGCTGCGTCCCCGCGTGGAGGTCAGCGACGATGAAGTGAACGATGTTGTAACCCGCCTACAGGCCAGCCAGGGCAAAACGGAGTATTTCGTCAACGAAATTTTCCTGCCGGTGGATGACACTGACCAAGACAGTGCCGTACGCGGTTTCGCCGTCAAGCTGCTGCAACAAGTCAAACAGACCGGGGCCTTCGGCGCCATCGCCCGCCAATTCTCGCAAGGCGCCGGCGCCACCAATGGCGGCGAGATCGGCTGGGTGCAAGAAGGCACCCTGGCACCGGAACTTGATGCCGTTCTGAAGACCAGCAAGCCCGGCGCACTGCTCGGCCCTGTCAAGACCAGCAAGGGCTATCACCTCTTGGCCTTGCGCGATTCCCGTACCGTCACGGCAGGCGGCGATGCCGGTATCATGGTCAAGATCGCGCAGGTCGGCCGCGGCGTGCCACCGGATCAGTTGAAAGCGGCCGTGGCGGACGCAAAGACAAAAGTCGCTCGCGTCCAAGGTTGCGATACGCTGGAAACGCAATTCCCCACCGCCGCCGGCTGGCAGGTCAAAATCACGCCAGAGCAGCCCCTGGCCACTCTGCCACCCGGCTTGGCACCGCTCGTGCGCGATCTCAAACTAGGCACAGCGGGCGAACTGGACGTGCAGCGCACGGGCGTCGGCTTCTTCGTCCTGTGTAGCCGCAAAGCTGGTGGCGGTATCAACCGCGAAGCCATCATGAGCGGCATCGGTAGTGAACGGCTGGAAAACCTGGCACGCGCTTTGCTACGCGACCTAAAGCGGAACGCCTTTATTGACGTGAGAATTTGACCAATGATCGTAAATTAGTGCGAAAAAGCGTCTTGGCTAGAAGACACAATCGCCTTGTTAGGACGCGGTGCAAATTCAGAACAAATCGGTTTACTGATGCAAACTGGCGATATGTGCATTAGCCGCAGCAATGACACGATCAGGATTACGGAAACTCTGATTGGCGCGCCCCTCCGCACCGGCCGCCATCACTTCCATGGCTTTAAGGGCATAGGTCGCGATAAGAGGCGTGAAGCTGGAAATCTTATCGGCAAATCCGGCGTGTCCCTTGTCAGCAGCAACGACGGCATCCATTGATTGAATAACTGATTGAGCAAATTCTCTGCTTGCAATCGTTGATAATGTTCCAAGCACTGCGGCTTGAGTCAAAGCCTGTCGAGCAGACGGATCCCGCGCCGCTTCAACATTCATCTCAACACCCTTAACCGGGCGTGACCGCGCTTTGTCGACAGTATTGCAGCACACATCAATGAGAGCCGTGGCAACAAACGCGTCCCTGATACGTTCAGAAGCCGGTTTCGTAG
>CAYOGS010000247.1:0-445 GCA_964403435.1 uncultured Rhodospirillales bacterium
CCGGGCGTTGAGCCGGTTGGCTTGAACCAAGAAGTGCGGGCGCAACATTGTGCGTTGCGCCCGCACTTGCCAGTGTGAGAAAAACGAGAAGAAACCCTAATATTTTACACGCGCAAGGCGCACAAATTTATCGCGTATACGCTCATTAACTCCAGTATTTAGCAGGCTGTGCGAGGTTCAATGAACCGTTTTATATGGCTTCTTTCCCTGATGCTTATTGCCCCGTCCTTGAGTGCCAGCTTGCTAAAAAAAGAAAGTGGTTACGATAAGCCGATATATTTTTCAGGCACTATGCCGACCACTTTTGTTAATTCTGATCGTATATTTTCGTTGCCCGAGAATAGTCGTCCTGCGGCTTTGCAGCTGCTTGCCGGCAAGAAAGTTCTGGGAATACATGAGACGCAATCCACTGCTTTGCTTGGGGAAATTATTGATACAAGTGAAT
>CAYOGS010000247.1:455-3420 GCA_964403435.1 uncultured Rhodospirillales bacterium
CAGCGGCAGAACTCATTCGAGATAAAACCACAATTGCAGATATCATTCTGGAATTTTTTGGGGAAGAGCCAAGACCTAAAAAAGCAGGAAGTTGCTCTAGAATATATTCGTCTTGACCATCTTCACGCTGACTACGTTCGCAGTCTTAAAGGGCACCTGAAGCCGTATCTCATATCGATTGAGGCGCCGCTCGTTGCGGTACATAATATTTCTGGGTGGGTTGAGAAAGACAGCCTACATCTGAGTATCGCACAACCCGAAAATCATTCAGAAATTTCTACCCTACCATTCATTGTGTTTTTGGAATTCGAACCAAAAGCTGTAATCCCACACAGATTCACATTCCGGTAAGATGAGCCGCAGGCATGCTTGCAGTCAGCCCAAGCACTCAGGCGATGATAGAAGACCAGAAAAAAAAGTTCTCAGCCACGTAGAGCAGGGCTTAAAAACGGCAAAACCGAGCAGAGGGCAAGGAAAAGCATGGACGATGTATTCCTTTCGTGCCAGCCTTCAGCTGTGAGAGTGCCGCACGCGCCTCTGTTCTCCAGCATAGGTGTTTTGTATGAATGCCCTGCAGATTTCACTGGGTAAGCAACGCCTTGTTGGCACGATGGCCGCATTGTCTGGTGCCACGGCCTTGTCGTGGGAAGTCATTTGGCAGATACAGGCGGCCTTAGCGGTAGGCATTTCAGCTTGGGGCACTTCGCTGACCCTGGCGATCACCATGGCCGGGATGGGATGTGGCGCTTTGGCCATGGTGCGCCTGCTACGCGAGCGTGTGCCGGATCAACCGCTGCAGATCTACGGGTTGCTGGAAATTGGGATCGGCTTATGTGGCCTTTGCTTGCTGCCGGCTTTCCGCTTATTGACGCAACTTGATACGATGTCTTACGGGCTGAATGCCTTGCCGGTGAGTCATGTCGCCGGCATTGCCATCATTCTTGGGTTGCCGGCTTTGTGCATGGGGGCTACCTTGCCCGTGTTGGGTCTGGTTGCCCAACATCATGGCATGCGGCTGTCTAACCTCTACGGTTTGAATACACTTGGCGCCGCTGCGGGCACGTTGACAATCGCGCTCCTCCTCATTCCGCAGCTTGGCATCGCCGCCAGTTGCTTCTTTCTTGCCACGATCAACATCCTGCTGGGATTACTAGCATTGCTGTTGCGTCGCGATGCGACCTTGACCGTGGTACATGAGGTGGCCTTGCCGGAGGTCTCGACACTTTTTACAGCTGGGCAAATGCGCATGCTGGCCGCCGTGAGTGGCTTTGTCATCTTCATGCTGGAGATAGCCTGGTTCCGTGCGCTGACCTCCGCATTCCTTTCCACGACAGACGCTTTTGCGATCATGCTGGCCGTCGTGCTGTTGGCGCTGGGTTTTGCTTCTTGGTTCACGCCCCTAGTCAAGAGATACGGTGTCAATCTGGGCAACGTGCTGCTACTGGGCGGACTGCTGGTGATCATAGCCACCGTCGGTGTGGAACATATTTATCTTTTTGCCCCACCTTACTCCATCCCGGCTTTCACTGTCTTCGACCGGCTGATCAAAACTTTGTTATTAATAGGCCCGCCAGTCGCCTGCCTTGGGATGTGCCTGCCGTGGATGCTGGACGAAAAACACAACCCAGAGGGTTGGAGCCAGCTATACTTAGTCAACACGATCGCTGCTGTTCTGGGGGCTGTGGCAGCTACGTGGCTACTCCTGCCAACCATCGGCTTAGCGCGGACGGCGTGGATTGCCGGAGCCTTGACGATTGCGGCCGGCATTGCTGTCTTGCCTCGCGCAAGTTGGCGCAAGACGATTGGCGCCGTGTTCGTTCTGGTCGTTTTAACGACCGCACAATACATGATCGGCCACCCTGCTGTGCGCGGACGCGTGGCGAGCGGCAACAATAAGAGTTTTTCTGTACTAGAAAAAGTCGAAGGTCCGGAATCGGCAATCGCCGCTATAGCGTACCCCGATGGTTCGCGCGCCTTAATCGTTGATGGCTTCGTCACTGCCGCGCAGGAACTGGATGCAAACGCACCTAGTTTCGTCAGCTATATGGCATGGATGGGACATTTGCCGATGCTCATCCATCAAAACCCACGCAAAGCGCTGGTGATCTGCTTTGGCACGGGGCAAACGACGAACGCCGTGCGTCGTCAGAATCCAGAACAGGTCGATGTCGTGGACATCAACCCGCGCATCTTCACCCTGGCGCATTACTTCGACAAAAACGAGAACGTGATCAATGATCCACGCGTTCGCCTAATCACCATGGACGGGCGTGCTTATATGCGCCGGAACCAGGTTATGTATGATGTGATCACGCTGGAGCCGATGCCGCCCAATTTCGCCGGTGCCAATGCGCTATACTCTCAGGAGTTCTATCAGTTGGCTCGCCAGCATTTGCACCAAGATGGCATGATAGCACAGTGGATACCCTTCCATGTCGCAGACCCATACGCAATGGCTTCGATCGTTCGCACCTTCCAATCTGTCTTTGCCAACAGCTTGCTCTGGATGGATCCTACCTCTCATACCGGCATTCTGATCGGCAGTATGGATGAGCATCGCGATTTGCTGGCGGCCTGGCCTGGGTTCCAGCGTAACCAGGCTTTACTACCGCTTAGCAGTGAGGGGCTGTTGAACGCCGTCTGGTTGGATCGTGTTGGCTTACAACGCTATGGTGCGCAGGCAGGTATTATCACAGACGACAACCAGCTGATGGCGTATGGCAAAGCAATGAACGGGGTGTATGGCAGTGAAGATTATAGTGGTTTAAGTGTAGCGGCTCTGCGTCCCTATCGCCGGCCTGGGGCTGGCGGGGCGGAATAATCTCAGTTATATTTGGGAATAGTCGCTGTGCAAGATTGATTGTGTTGCTGCACTTAAGAGCGCTGAACGGCTTGACCTAAGCCTTGGGTAGTGGGGGCGACATCAAGGCCTCGCTCGCACTTGGCGTCTTGCTCATGTTCAAGG
>CAYOGS010000248.1:0-3410 GCA_964403435.1 uncultured Rhodospirillales bacterium
ATCGCCGCCTGCAGCCGGGAAGCCGCGCTGGACGTACGGGACTGGCTCGCTGCAGCCTATGCCGCGACCCGGGAGAATGGTTGAGGATTATTAGGCAAGATATTGTTTTAGCTGTGAAACAATCGCGCAAATCAGCCTAAACTAATAGTTCCGATAGCGGAATGAATCGAACAATTGTTTGTCACTCGCATTGGAGTATTGCCGTCAAATAGTAGATAAATATCATGTGTTTAAAGCTTTTTCTTCATCTTTGACGGCCCGCCAAGCTGTATCCCACTCAGTTAGCGAAAGAGGCGGACTCGCACCGATTCGGCCTGTTAAACGGCCTTCCATGGCACTAAAACGGCGCTCAAACTTCCGATTCGCCCGTCTCATAGCCGAATCAGGGTCTATGCCCAGCTTTTGTGCCAGGCAAACTACTGTAAACAGCACGTCGCCCAGTTCATCTTCCAACCGCAGTGGCTGCGCGTCTGGTAGTTCGGCCTGCAGCTCAGTTAGCTCTTCCTGAATTTTTGGGAAAATGTCCGCCGCATCCGCCCAGTCAAATCCCACACGGGTGGCGCGCTGCACCAACTTGTAGCAACGCGTAAGTGCGGGAAGGGTGCCAGTAATATTGTCCAGCGCGCTTTCCGTCGTCGGTGTGTCAACAGCCGGCCGCTTCGCGACGCGCTCCTTGGCCTTATCCTGCTCCCAACGTTCGGACATGGCCTCGGCGGTGACGATATGCTCAGTGCCGAAGACGTGCGGATGGCGCCGCACCAACTTATCCGCCAAGGCCCTGGCGATAGCGGCGAAATCGAAGAGCGACTGCTCAGAGCCCAATTGTGCATAAAACACTACCTGTAGCAAGAGATCGCCGAGTTCGTCCTTCAGCGCGCCAAAATCCTGCTGCTCCACAGCCTCCACGACCTCATAGGCTTCTTCCAACGTGTAACGCGTCAGACTGGAGAAATTCTGCTTCAAGTCCCACGGACAGCCGCCGTTAGGGTCGCGCAGTATGGTCATTATAGCCAACAACCGATCAACTGGTTCTGCCGGCAGATTCGACGGATCATATTTAGCGGCGACAGCCTCCACAGTGATATCGGCTTCCGGTTTAGTAGTCTGGCTCATTCTGGGTGGCTTTCAGATGGTTTTGGCAATGAGTGTAAGATAGGGACTGGGATGATACGGCTCAATGCCTGTATTTTCCGGGCTAGGGCCAGCCCCATCCGCACATACTATTGTCGCATAAGATATATTATGTTAAATGATGCAGCGAACTTTCAACTCATCACACCATCCATCGCCAAACACGCCCCACATATCCCACTAGTACTATATATATTTACTTGATGTCATTATCAGCTTCCGCACAAGCCCGTGCGCTCCAGTGCATCGTCTTATTCTCATCGGGAATGCGTCTTACTCCGTTTTATCTTCCTCATATTTCTGGCGCTTTCGAGTGCGGATTTGCCAGATTTGCTCCATTTTCAGATACGTGAACGATGCCGACCAGGCAATCATCAGCAATCCAGTCAAAGTCTCCGACACCGCAAGTGTACGAATGCTGCCAGTGGGAATAATATCACCAAAGCCCAACGATGTATAATTCGTCGCTGAAAAATACAAATAATCTGTAAAGTCGCCGTCAATCTGCCCTTGAAAACCACCAAACCCTGGAAAATTGTGTAGCACTAAGAAGGCTCCCGCGAACATCCAAATTTCCGTGATATGCCCCAACATTAGCACTATTAGCGCCACCATGACAGTGCGCCTGCCTTGCGCGTGTCGCAAACCCCAAGGTATTAGTCGGTCAGACGTTATGAGCATGACTTCATAGTGAATAAGTATGGCAAGCAGTGCCAACACACCGGAAATAACGAAGGAATACAAATGATACATGACGTCCCAGCGATTGATGCAAGAGAAAAAATTGAAATCAATCTTCCGATTTAGTCCAATTCGCACACCGGAAATACATAGACGGCACCATATCCCACACGCGATCAACAGGCTTTCCACCGATCTTATTCAGAAGTTCGCGTGTCTTCGTCTTATCCTTGGCCATACAAGCGAAGAACCCAAAATTATTCAAGTTCCAGGCCGAGGGATAGCGGTCGTTCAAGTCCTCAAACCCCTTTTTCATGCGCTGCCAATCCGCCTTGGTTGTCACAAAAATATCCTGCCTCTTATCGCCAAGGAAGAATTCACGATAGACAAGCGCATAGAGCGCCTCGCCTTCAATTTCCCTGGTAAATTCAACAGCGGTTTGAGCGTGCTTTTCCAATTCATCGGCCAAAGCGCCGCCGCTTCCCCAATTGGGCATCAGTTCACGCATGGAGCAAAAATAATTGATCCATAGATAAGGGTCGCGCTTGGCCGCTTCATAAAAGAATTTATCCAGTTCCGCGCGCGGCGATGCTTGAAACCTGCCGATTTCCATCATCGTTGTCAGCCAAAGTACGTCCTTACTGGAAAACTCCTTGTTCCTTTCCAGTACTTCCTTGGCCTTGTTAAGATAGCCGGAACCAATTTTGTCATTCAGTTGCTCGAGCATCAGAGTGGCTGAGCCTGGAGCTTCGAGATGCAGGTATCTTGCACGCATGAAATACTGGTAACCGCTCATCAGGTTAGCTACGACGGATTCCGGGTAGGCCATGATCCAACGCGCCAAGATACCTTCAATATTCTGCCACTTGGCATCCTCGGCACCCGCCTCCTGCATGGTTCGCATGATGCCCTGCCAAAAGGCCGTGATCATCGGCTCTCCTGAAGGAAAGCGTTTTCTGTTACTGTTGAGGTCTGCGTAAATTTGTTCGAGTTTGGCAAACTCTTCGCCCTGGAATACCTCGTTGACCCATTCAATATAGAGCGCATACATCCGCTCGACAGACATGCTACTTGACTCGGTTAGGTCGGGATAAATTGCATCATAGTCGGGCTTCAACCCGCTCATGCGCTGACAACGAACATATCGGTTTACATTTGGCCAGACATTCTTGTCCGGCTTGCCAACAAGCGCTATGAGCGCCGCATTGGCGGCCTCCTTATCGTTAGCCAGACAAGCCATCCAGGCATGCCAATTGAGCATTGGCGAACTTTTTTGATGGGCGAGAAAGTCCTTAAAACCTTGATTGAGGGTTGGCCAGTCTACCGGCGTCAGTTTGAACAAATTCACATTCAATTTTCCACGCGGCGTATTGTATCCCATCAGTTCTGTGTAAATCAGCGCATAGAACGCGTTGCCATGGTTAGCCTTGGTTTTTTCCATGGCATGTCGTGCATATTGCTCAATCAGCGTAAATGAACCGCCCCATTGCGGCAGCATATACACAACGGGTATGGTGTATACGCGCTCGAAAGCTGGATAACGCTGCATCGCTTCGTATACCAAATTCATATAATCGCTGTGCGACCAGCCTCGTGAC
>CAYOGS010000249.1:0-340 GCA_964403435.1 uncultured Rhodospirillales bacterium
CTGTTCATATCCGTCTCACCTTGCCATGAAGATACACCAGCATGCCACGCCCGCTCAGTTTCGGTCACGAGCTGCCAGATTTGGCCGCTGCGCTCGATGAGGTAATGTGCACTGACTTCGCTTTTGGACCCGCATAGCCAAGCGCGTGACTCGTCTGGCTCCGGCATCCCGGTATAATGGAGGACGACGTAACGGATGGTCTTGCCAGCGGCGCGTGCATTGCGGTTAGGAGAAGGGGATTGTAGGATTACGGCTGTCATCGAATGCCCTTGAGTTTGCAAACTTCCTCATATGCCGCGTTGATTCGTTTTATCTTTTCCGTCGCCACAGCCACGAACTC
>CAYOGS010000249.1:350-3403 GCA_964403435.1 uncultured Rhodospirillales bacterium
CTCCGGTGCCATGCCGGCGGCAACCAACTTGTCCGGGTGGTGTTCGACCATCAGCTTCCGATAAGCTTTCTTGATTTCATCCGGGGTGCTTTCTGGTTTCACGCCCAGAATGGTATAAGGGTCGGGCGGCATGGTTTTGGCTTGTGGCCGATGCTGGTTCTTATCTTGGTGTCTCTGTTGCCATTGGTGCTGGTCCTGCCGCGACTGTTGGCGTTGTTGCCACGGATCGTGGCGCGGCTCCTCCTGTGCACGAGTGGCATACGCGCCGCTGCGGGCAGCTATCAGCCGGAATTCATACGGCCCAAATCCGAAAATGCGGGCAACATCCCGCAGGAAAAAATCCTCAGCCTCGCCGATGCCAGTTCCGTCCGCTGCCGCGATGAGCATCAACCCTGTAAGCAGCTCTTCCAGAACCGCCGGACGGTTGCGAAAAACGCGGCCAAGCTGCGCTGCCGTGGGTTCGTAGCCACCAACATCTTGTTTTGCTTGGTCGAACAAGATGCCAAGCTGTGTTTCCTGCTGTGGGGGAATATTAAAGACACGCTTAAAGGTTTCGATTTCACTACGACTCACATGACCGTCAACTTTGGCCATTTTGGCACCCAGTATGACCACCCCAACCGTGAAAGCGACTTGATCCATATTGCCGCCGACGTTTACGCCGGCCTGCTGGGCTTGGCGCAGAAACTCTTGCTGCTCGTGCTTACGGCTGTCATAGACGTGGCCGACGGCCAGCCCCAAGACCAGTCCGGGCACATGCCCAAACATCAGCCCCAACCCTCCGCCGATGAGTTTGCCAATCATGCAGGATTAACCTTGACCGTTACTTGTGCTAAACTGAATAAACGCGGTAACTTAATCGCTTGTTTGTCCGGCAGCAAGTTGGTGTTGCGGTCATACGAAATTTGGAGTCATGCTTTGTATGGTTAGAAGGTCATCCCTATCCACACCGCCCGCCGGTGCGCCGCAAGCTGACGTTGCGGGAATGCTGAGGGCGGCTGGCGTACGCCCAACCCGCCAGCGTCAGCAACTGGCACGCTTGCTGTTCGACGGCAGCGACAAGCATGTCACGGCGGAGCAACTGTATGAAGCCGCCAAACAACAAAGTGTGCCGATGGCTTTGGCCACAGTTTATAACAATCTGCACCAGTTCACCGCTGCAGGATTGCTGCGCCAGGTTACGGTAGATGCTGGATGTGTGTATTTCGACACACACACCGGCGTTCATCATCATTTCTATGATACGCAAACCGGCCAATTGACGGATGTTTCGTCCACGGAAGTGAAAGTGGAGCAGTTGCCATCGCCACCGGAAGGCCGTTCCATTTCGCAGGTGGATATCATCATCCGCTTGCGCTAAACCCGCACATGGCATCGCTAAAATATATCTGGCTAGGTCTTGTGCTGGCTATTGTCTTCGTGACAACGCTGTGGCCATCTTTCGATATAGTCACTGCGGCTTATTTTTATGACGGGACGCAGTTTCCGGCGCGGGCCCATATTATCAATATTTTGTTGCATGATGTGGCAACTGGCTGGCCACCCAAAATTCTCTTTGGGATTCTGGTTTTAGGACTGCTGATAAATTGTCGCCCCGGCCGCGCGTGGCGCACATGGATGTTTTTGCTGGCTTGCCTGGTGTTGGGGCCAGGTTTGATAGCGAATGTTTTGTGTAAGGATTTGTGGGGACGGGCGCGCCCTGCGCAAATCCAGGAGTTTGGTGGCAAAGCGGATTTCACTCCCTATTGGCTGCGGAGCAACCAATGCGCCAAAAATTGTTCCTTCGTGAATGGCGACGGATCATTGGGCTTCATCACGGCGGCGTCAGGGTTAGTGCTTGTTCGCCGGCGTCGCCTACTGTTCTGGAGTGGCACAGGTTTTGGATCAATCCTGGGTATCAATCGCATCCTTATGGGATCGCATTTCCTCTCCGATACCGTTTGGGCGGCACTGCTGATGCTGATGACGATGTTGGCATTGCATGTCTTATTCTACGGCCGAGCTAAGACAGCCGAAGTCTGGCGAGCGCTTTAACCAGGTTCTGCAACTATCCCAGACTAGAATAGAGCATTTTAAAGCCAAGCACTACCAACAACGCAGCAAAGCCGCGGCGCAATTTCACAACAGGTAAGCGCTGGGACAGGCGCACGCCAAAGGGTGCGCCAACCAAAGCGCCTGGCACCAGCATAGCCAGAATTAATGGATGCATGAGGCCAACGGTGCCGCCCAGCGGTATACCAGGAAGGGGTGATGCCAAAAGATAACTGCCGACGGCCGGTATAGCCACCACCATGCCAAAAGCTGAGGCAGTGCCGATGGCACGCTTCAATGGCAGGCCAACAGCACAAAGTGTGGGGACACCGATGACGCCGCCGCCGATGCCGAGCATAGACGACCTGCAGCCGATGGCAAAAGCCATAACGCGCTGGTATGGCAAAGCGATGCGATGATGTGACTCTTCGCCAACTTCGTTTTCCCGGCGCTCTTTGAGTTGTTGCCAGGCCATAAAGAGCAACAAAAGACTAAAACAGAAACTAAGGACCTTACCATTGACGAACCGCGCCAGGTAGCCGCCCAGCAAGGCGCCGAGAATTAGCAGCGGTATCCAGTGCCTCAAGATCGCCCAATTGATATTGCCTCGTCGGTGATGCGAGCTGAGTGATGTCAGAGAAGTTGGTATAATCGTGGCGAGGGACGTCGCCACCGCCACGCGCACCGCGTCGGACAGGTTGCCGCGCCACAGGGCGAGGCTCACCGCCGCCCGTTGGACGAGCGCCGACCACTGCCCCGCCGGCACGGTGTCGAGCTGGAGCAGCGTCTGACCTACCAGGCTCGACGCCTCGTCGTCCGCGCGCGACTCGACCAGCACGAGACCCAGGTACAGCGTCGGGCTGAACCAGGCGACGCCCGCGGGCTGCCACTCCATGCCGGCGCGGCACTCCGCCTCCGATTCCGCCCAGCGGCCCAGCTGGTACAGGATGTCCGCCGCGTTGCCGCGCAGGAACGCGCCGTACGTCCCGGCCAGCCCGCCCGCCTCGGCCTCCGCGATCCCC
>CAYOGS010000250.1:0-3386 GCA_964403435.1 uncultured Rhodospirillales bacterium
CCTACGGCGTGTATTTGATCCATGCACCGCTCATCCAGTTGGCTTTGCTGACGGGTTTATATCAGGACAGTATATTTTTCCTGGCAACATTGCTGTTGATCGTAATAGCATCCGCCTTTATCGCGGAATGGCTGATCGAGAAGCCTGGCATTGCGCTAGGCAAGCATTTGGTCAAGCTGCTTGCTCGGAAATGGCCGCCGACCGCCAAAACACAGGAACCGGTGCCATGACGGATATGCCGCTGCGCACCGTCGTCGTGCTAAATGATTTCTGCCATGTACAGGGCGGCGCGAGCCGCGTGGCGGTGGATGAAGCTGTGGCACTGGCCAACCAGGGGCTGGAGGTCTTTTTCCTCGGCGCCGTTGCTCCAGTATGCGACGAACTGCGCGAAGCACCGCTGACTGTCATCTGCCTCGAGCAGCCGGAACTGCTCAATGTCGGTAAGAACCCGGGCGTGATGTTGCAGGGCCTATGGAACCGAACCGCCCGACAACGTATGGCGGAGCTGCTACGTGGACTTGATCCACGCGCGACTGTCGTACATCTACACGGCTATACCAAGGCATTGACGACTAGCCCGGTGCGTGCTGCGACAGATATGGGGTTCGCTGTCGTTTGCACGTTGCACGATTTTTATACAGCATGCCCCAATGGCGCGTTCTTTAACTTTCAGAGCCGTGAAGCTTGCCCTAAGCGCGGCTTATCGCTGGATTGCATGACAACCAATTGTGATAAGCGGCATTTCGTTCATAAGTCCTATCGGGTGCTGCGTAGTGTCGCGCAGCGCGTACTGGGGCATCTGCCCAGCGCGGTAAAGCACTATGTCACGTTGTCGGAGAAATCGGTGGAGCTGCTGCGCACCTATCTGCCGCCAGACGCGAAGTTCTACCCGCTAGAAAATATCAATGAAGTGCCACAGGCACCACCAGTAGCTGTTGCCGCCAATAAATCCATTGTAGCCGTCGGCCGGCTCGATGTGGAGAAAGGGGTTGAAACACTACTCGCTGCATCACGGCTGGCTGGTGTGCCCGTTACCTTCGTTGGTGACGGTCCGTTGCTCCCGGCTGTGAACGCCGCGCCTAATTGCCGTGCCACCGGCTGGGTCAATGCCATGCAGGTCATGGCCGCACTGGAAGAAGCGCGCTGTCTCGTGTTTCCCAGCCTCTGGTATGAAACCTACGGGTTGGTAGTGACGGAAGCAGCAGCGCGGGGCGTACCCGCCATTGTCAGCGGCATTTCTGCGGCATCTGAGCGCGTGACGGACGGCGTAGAAGGATGGCATTTTCCGGCTGGAGATGTGGACGTGTTGGCAAGGCTGCTGCGCCAAGCCATGGACAATACCGCGGTGCAGCGCGCTGGCCAGGCGGCCTATGACCGTTTTTGGCGCGCCCCACCGACGCGCTCACGTCATAGCGAAGGACTGCTCAAAATTTATCGTGATGTGTTGTTGAATCAAAATCAATCATCCAGCCTAGGCTGATATTCCCCACGGCAACAAAGAAAATAGACGTAGAAATTTGTGCCTGACCCAAATGACTTGCCCATGGCGAACCTCTATGCCAGTGCCCGAGAAAGCATAGCGCGCTAGCATTGAAGGCCTACTCTTACCGCCGAGACTTTATTTTATCAGTAACTTTTCTGAGCGCATGCAAGATTTAAGTTTCAGTACATTCCGGTATATTTGAAATCATCCAAAGCACGATGTGGCCAAGGATATACAAACAAGCACCAACGACTCCAATCGCCCCAATTTTAGTAATCAGAAATAACGTGTCTTTTGGCTGATAGCCCAACGCCAGCCCCCAGTTGTCAAAGCCATATTTGAACAACGTTACACCGAGAGCCATAAAAATGACGGCTGACACAGAACGCCAGCTTGTTAATGCCTGCTCGCCGATCTTAGTCCCGATTAATCGGCGAACTAAATACATATTCAAGCTAATCGTAATAGGTGCCGTTAGGGCACGACCATAAATTACCCCTGGCAGGCCTGCGAAAAGCATCCCCACAACAATGATCGGTATGCGAATACACAAAAGAATCAAATCGCGATGAAACAATAACTTCGTCTGCCCTTTTCCCATCGCTAGCGCATCGACAGGTGACGCCAATGTCAGCAAAGCAAAGACACAGGACATGACCTGAATTATGGAAACTACGGGCAGCCATTTTTCTCCCATACCGACGAGCACAAGAGGCTGGGCTAATAAAGCGGTGCCTACGCCAACAGGCAAGGCCACGGCGGTTAGGAGCGATTGCACCTTACGGTATGCCACTTTCAGACGGCTTGTATCTTGCGCAATGCGGGCAAAAGCCGGAAATAACGTCGTCTCCAACGGGCCAATTGCCTCCCTGGTGGCCATAGCTGCCAGATTATCGCCTACACTATATTGCCCTAGGGCACCGGAACCTAGATAACTACCGACTAACAAGTGATCAAATTTCCAGTTCAGTGTCGTGACAATTTTGCTGAGCATTATCCATATCGAAAATTGAAATAGCTCACGCGCATGAATAACCAAAAATCTCGGTCTATACGGAATAATAACATATGAAACGAGAACGCTAACAATCTGAGACGCCAAAGATCCAAAAATAAGCGCCCAATAACTTTTGTATATATAAGCAATAGCTATACTAATCACAAATCCAGAAATCTTTGGTAGCACGCTCAGGAAAAAATCTTGCTTAAATACGAGGCTACGCGTTAGCAGAGCTATCTTAGGATTCTGTAATCCGACGATAATCGAAGATATGCTTAACGCCAACATGATCGGAATTAAACGAGGATCATCGTATACCTTTGCTGCGAATGGAGCCGAAAGCCCAAACAACGTTCCAACAATCAAAGACCGGCTAAGATTCAGCGTCCAAGACGTGTGGAAATGTTCATCTGTTGGTTCCTTGTGATGGATCAGTGCCGCTCCAACTGAAATTTCCGTGAAAGAGCTGATAATGAGGAGCATCGTCGTAGCTAATGCTACTAAGCCAAAATCTTCCGGTGTCAGCAGGCGAGCCATTAGTAGCGTGCTGATAAAAGCGATCAGATTTACGACGAGTTTGGCTCCAACAAGCCATGCGACACCTTTGGCGATTTTTTCTTTCATGGCGTGACGCGGTCAACGCTCCTTTTTCCTGCACATATCGATTATCGGACGGCCAAGTCAGCTCAGGCAGCGAACTATCTATACGACATTCTATTCAACGATCTGTATGCCTAGCACCCTACGAAATGGTAAACCAAGTTTGCAATCTGGCTTAGATTTTGATCCTAAGCTCATGAGCCCATCATTTTACAGCTTTCACTAATTCCCAGTCTGTTGCTCTAAACACTAAATAATATCAGAGGCAAGCCTCTGATGTGCTTGCCATTTATTGTGTCTGCT
>CAYOGS010000251.1:0-3378 GCA_964403435.1 uncultured Rhodospirillales bacterium
GATGGCGGTGCGCAGAAATTCCCGCGCTTTATGCACCGCCTGCACATCTACCTTCTTGCCAGCTTGTGCCAACTGCAGCCCAATCTCTTGCTCACTCGGAATTTGCAGCATCAACGCCGCGAAGGCGGGATCATGCTGGCCGGCTGTAAGCACCGGAGCCAGTGCAGCGATAAAAGCAGACGGCGTCACCAGTTTGGCTCCACGTTGCGCGGCGGCCGTGAGGCGCAGCAGCACCCGATTGAACAAAGTCTGCGCCGCATCCCAACGTGCGAAACTATCATGGTCATGCGCCATCAGAAACAGCAGGTCGCTCTCGCTGTAATCAAACTGCACCCGCACCGGTGCGGAGAACTGCCGCAGCAGAGACGGCAGCGGTTGCTCGGCAATTTTTTCGAAGACCAAGTTCTCAACCGGCTTATGCAGCTGGACGATCTCAGTGCCGATCAAATCCTTTCCGGCTTTGTCCAACAGGCCCAGCGCAAAGGGAATATGCATCGCTTGTTTCTTAGCTTGCCCCGGGGTGGGCGGACAGCTTTGCTTGACCTTGAGATGGTATTGCTGCTTACGCTTGTTATAGGCACCCTGCACCGTCAGCAGCGGCGTGCCAGCCTGGCTATACCAGAGCTTGAACTGGCTGAGGTCTACTTGGTTCGCATCCGCCATCGCGGCGACGAAATCATCACAGGTCGCGGCACTGCCGTCATGACGTTTAACGTAGAGCGCCATACCGCGCTGCCAGCGGCGTTCACCCAAAATGGTGTGCAACATGCGGCAGACCTCGGCGCCTTTACTGTAAACGGTCGCGGTGTAAAAATTATCAATGGTCAGGAAACTTTCCGGTCGCACCGGATGGGCGTTCGGCCCCGCATCTTCAGCGAATTGTGAGGCGCGCAGATTGCGCGTCTCACGCACGCGTTCCACAGCCGGCGAGTTCATTACTTCCACGAATTGCTGCTCGCGGAAAACAGTTAAGCCCTCCTTGAGGCTGAGTTGGAACCAGTCACGGCAAGTGATGCGGTTGCCCGTCCAGTTATGAAAATATTCATGCCCCACCACGCGTTCGACAAAAGCAATATCAGCATCGGTCGCGGTGTCCGGCCGTGCCAGAACGCAATCGGAGTTGAAGATGTTCAGGCCTTTGTTCTCCATAGCCCCCATATTGAAGAAGCTGGTGGCAACAATCATGAAACGGTCGAGATCATACTCAAAACCATAGGCCACCTCGTCCCATTTCATCGCGGCTTTCAAGCTGCTCAGAGCGATGCCGGTCTGCCCGAGATTGCCGGGCTCGACATACATCTCCAGTAGAATTTTACGCCCGGATTTGGTGGTAAATTTGTCTGCCACGCGATCTAATTTGCCGGCCACCATGGCGAAGAGATAGCAGGGCTTAGGAAACGGGTCTTCCCATTCCACCCAATGCCGACCCTTTTCCGCCTTGCCTTGCGCCACCAAATTGCCGTTGGCAAGCAACACGGGATAGCGCGCAGCATTCGCTTCCATTCGGACTTTGAAACGCGCCAGCACATCCGGCCGGTCAAGATAATAGGTGATGCGCCGGAACCCTTCCGCCTCACATTGTGTGGTCAGCATGGAGCCGGATTGATAAAAACCTGACAGCGCGGTGTTCAGTTCAGGCACGATGCGGCAAACTGTCTCCAGAACAAAATGCTCCGGCACATGTTTGATAGTGAGATGCTCCTGCGTCACGACATAGGCCGTGGGGGACAGCACTTGACCGTCCAGCGCGACGCTCACCAATTCTAACGCCTCGCCATCCAAGGTCAGCGATTTACTTTTTCCGCCCTTGGAATTGCGCTTGATCTGCAAGCGACTGTGAACCGTGGTGACATTATCCTCAATCCGTACATCCAGTAGGACCGCCTCGATGCTAAACGGCGCCGGGCTATAGTCTCGCAGCAGAGTCGGCTTGAGCGCGACTGCGAGGGGAGCGAGCGGCGGACGGTGCAAGGCAAGCATGGAACATTCCTCGGCGGGGGGTGGACAGTGATAATGGTGGGTTTTCAACTTATCCGCAACGGAATTGGCCGCAACGCGGCAACGCGTCACACGAGCAATATCAACAAGTTAGCTTTAAAATAAATTTTGCCGCGTCAATCATTTGCTAACCACTGTTATGGCAAAATGGCCATAAGTTGTAATAGCAGAAGTGTAAGTTGAGCCTGAACTGCATACTTAGGTAAACCATGCAGGTCAGATCAGTCTTATGAGGCGATGGAAAGGGCGCCTGTGGCCATGGTCAGCGAAGTCGGCACCGTCAGCAGTTCTTATGCGATCGCCCCACGGGCGACGGTTGGAACGGCACGCACGGACAGCCCCGTGGCGGCTCAAGTTGAAACGGCGCCAAGTGGCGTCAATGGAACGCCAGGATCGCCACGCATCAAAGTTGACCCTACTGTTGGTGTTATTCTTGAATTCATTGGCAATGCTGGCCAAGTCGAGGCTCAGACCCCATCCTTCGCTGCGGTTGCCTATCTACGTGCGGGTTTGACGCGCGAAGGCTATACCCGGCCTGACGAAACGGTCGTCACAGCCTAAAATCCCCCCCACCTCCCCGGCAGAACCCTAAAGTTCGCATTCAGCCGAGGGCTGGTTGTTAACATCACCACGTCAAATCCCTGGTCTTTAATTTCGTGTATCTGCGCTATAAATCCGCATGCATCGGATAATATTCTATAGGAAGTTGTATGAGCAATTCGATCCTTGAACTGCTGCAATCAGGCGTGGATGAAGGCGTTTACCGTTTCAGCCCTGACGGCAAGACGCTCTATTTCAATCCTAGTATTTTGGCGGGCGACGAGAAGAAAAACCACGAAGCGATCTTACTTGCGGCAATCGGTTCCGACATCGCGCTGGTCGAAGACAAACCTGTCGCCAGTATAACACCAACAGCAGCGCCTGCCCCAGCGGCTGCCCGACCAATCTGCCATGTTCCACAGCGTTGCCGTCACCAGAGTTTTGTGCTGCGTTGATGGTAGATTGTTCTGCTTCCCATTAGGGCAGTGCTATAAGCGCTAGCGGCTTGACTTCCGGCCTGACGATTTCAGGTGCGGATGCTGGGAGTGATTTTTTCTGGTTGGTTGGTGGCAACATCAAATCGAAAGCATGTTCAGCGCCTACGGATTTAACAGCGTTTTGTAACGCAGCCAGTGTCGCTCGATCGCTGGCCAAGCGCTGGTCGAGTGCCGGCAGTTTCGGTTTGGCACAAGCTGCCGCCGCAGCAGTTACTGTTGGTGCTTTCTCTATGCCCGGCAAGGTCAGTGCCAGACTACGCCTTTCGTTTTCCCGGCCGATCAGCACATTCCGGTCAGGCGAGACAGGCATCTGTTTGGCTATTGGCGCCTTAAGAATAGGCTG
>CAYOGS010000252.1:0-576 GCA_964403435.1 uncultured Rhodospirillales bacterium
GATCTGATCCTTATAATCGTGGCCGATCATTGTTTTTGCTTCTGCATGAAGATGGTGAGTTCAGAGACGGTAAAGCCGAATTTCTTGAGGTAGGATCTGTTAATCAGAACGCCGTCATTCATCACCCACATCCAGTCATCAAAACGGATGCGATAGGTCGTGTCCTCGACCGGAAGATCCATGACATAATCCCAGCGCATGGCGCTGCCTTCGCTCTTACCGATCGCTTTATCAATAATGTCGGGTGCCGTCCCTTCGTAGGTGCCGTCGGTCAGTTTTTTGATTGTCCAGATACGTTGCTGCTTCTTGCCGTTATAATAATCAAAATTTTCGGTCAGTGTGCCGACGTTACCGTCCCATTTGCCGACCATATGGATGTCGAAACGGCTTGTTACCTTCCCGCTTCGATCCTGGACGATACCCCACGCTTTGATCGGGCCGTTGAAATATTCCTTTATATCGGCTTGCGGTGTCGTGCCTTTATAAGAGTCGAGATTGTTGCCACCACAACCGCTAAGCATGATGAGAATGCCTATGGTTGCTGTGATTTTGAACTTTGCCATGACTGACTCCTGG
>CAYOGS010000252.1:586-3367 GCA_964403435.1 uncultured Rhodospirillales bacterium
GGGCACTCGGGATCAAGGCGTAGGCAATCGAAAGCGTCATCAAGGCTTGTTCTGTGTTGGCTGCTTGCGGCTTAAACCCCGCCGCATCCAAGGTTGGTAGCGCGATAGCGGATGCGAGCGCGAGGCTGAATTTGGCGACAAAGCCTAGTAGCGCGTAGTGCATACCCGAATAAGCGGTATGGTTATGCGCATGAATATGATCGGCCAAAATGGAAGGTGGCAGCGTTAAATCCGCACCAAGGGCCAGGCCGGAGACGACACACACAATAGCATAGGCCCAGTGGTCGCCCGTGCCGAGGAAAAACGCTCCGATAAAGCCAACAACAGCCAGAATATTTGAAAAAACCCAGGCTTGATTTTTTCCAAATCGTACGCTCATAGCCCGCCATAGCGGCATGGCGGAGGCGCCTGAAAGAAAATAGAGCAGCAAGAATAATCCGGTAAGCTCCTCCTTGCCCAGGAGATCACGCACGAAGAAAACCACCAGAACCGCTGGAATGCTGGAAGCCAGCATGCTGAGGCCATAGATCGCAAGAAGGAGATATGATTCCTGCGGCAGTGCCCGCAGCCCAGCAAATAGCGACGGACTGAGTGGTTCTGGCACTTTCCTGATGCTCGGCAATCTTGAAAAACTCGCTAAACCTGCCAACATCAAGGCGGCGAGAATGAGTGAATACCACACATAAACGTCGTTGTACTCGGTCAGTCCGGCAAGGATTGTCGGCATTGAGACCGCGATGACTAGGCCGATCAGTCCAAACGCCTCGCGCGCGCTGGCGATCCTGGTCTGTTCGTCTTGATCTGCCGTCCACAAAGTCGCCTGTGCGCCAAGGGCAATCGTTAAGATGCTGTAGGCGCTAACGGCAAATAGCATGCACAACGCGAACCAGGCCGCTGGGTTGAAAACCACGAGGTTGAAAAGCCCAAAAATGGCAAGGCAAAGTACGGCTCCAGCTGCAACAATAAAGGGCAGAAAACTTCCTTGAAACTTGTCGGCCAGCCACCCGATCAGCGGGTCTTGTACGGCATCAAACAGCCGGATAACCAACAACAATGTGCCAAGCAGTGTTAAGGACATTCCGTGGCGTGTGGCATAGAAATCTGGCGCCAAGACATAGAGCGGAAACCCCGCAAACGCCACGGGCAAGGCGATAAAGCTGTATTGCAGTAATGATTTGGAGGTTATGACATGTGTGCTTATGGTGGACGCGCTCATGACTGACCCAGCAGCGAGCGGCGCAATTCCGGTTCGGACGTCCGCTCATCAAGCCAGATACCCAAGAATAGTCTGCCGAAATCGTTTCCTTTAATTGACCCAATTGCTGTGCTGCCGTTGTAGAAAATCGTCTGTTTGTCGGGCGTATAGACCGCTGTCAGAACCATGCCGTTATCCACATCGGGGAATATCGCCTTCATCTGCGCGTTCCACGCTGCAAGTTTGATTTCGTCAGTAAATCCTTGCTGGCGCATTTCTTGGATCGATCTATCCGCAATAACCTTGCCGTCAATAGCGTAAAAATAAGTAATGGAGAGCGCAACGGGTTTGGCCGGGTCAAAACGCCCTTCAGGGGCGTAGAGCGTTGCCTCATAGACATCCCAGAAAGCATAGGATAGAACGCCCCGCCCAACGACCGAGGCGCTTGGCACTGCAGTCAGTATTGCTTCGCTGGCAAAAGTTCCAGGCGAGCAAAAAAGCAGCGCGATGAGGCATATCAGATGCCTATGCCGCATGCTGCAGCTCCCATTGCATGACGTCAGTTCTGCCGTGCCGGAAAGAGGCGATGCAAGATGTCAGGTAAAAACGCCACATGCGGATGAACTTTTGATCAAAGCCCATGGCCTTCACGTCGTTGATTCGAGCATTGAAGTTTTTGAGCCAGTGTTCCAACGTCAAAGCATAATCCTGGCCGAAGGAAAATTCGTCGGCCACACTCAGGCCAGCCTTGGCGGTTTCCTGCCGGAAGCGCGCGGGGGAGGGCAGCATGCCGCCTGGGAAAATGAACGTGCGGATGGCATCGCCGCTCGTGCGGTAACGTTCAAAATAATCATCACCAATTGTGATGGTCTGAACAATAGCTTTACCTCTGTCAGCCAAGAGGGATTTGAGCTTGGAAAAATAAACAGGCCAAAATTTTTCGCCTACCGCCTCGAACATCTCAATGGAAACGATCTGATCATAAACACCTTTCTGGTGGCGATAATCCTCCAGGGCGATCATCGCATCCTTGCCGACACGGCTTGTAGCGTATTCATGCTGGGCTTTTGAGATCGTCAGGCCCTTGATGCCATAATCGCCTTTTTGCAGCGCGCGTTCCGCAAAACCACCCCACCCACAACCGATCTCTAGCAGACTGCCCGATTGACTGAAGCGCTCGACAATCCGATCATATTTGCGTGTTTGTGCATCCAGTAGGTTTTCTTCCATTTTTTTGAAAATTGCGGAGGAATAGGTCATCGACGGGTCGAGCCATAACGCATAAAAATCGTTGCCGAGATCGTAATGGGCGTGAATATTCTTTTTGCTGCCATTCAGGGTGTTGCGCGTGAAAAGATAGGCCGCACGCGAGGCCAACCTACCCCAGACATTGCCATAGATGTAGCCATCTAGCGCCGTCTGGTTTTGCAGACCAAAGAGAAACAGTTGAGTTGGGTCGGAAGAATCCCAGAAACCATCACGGTAGGTTTCAGCCAGGCTAACATCACCGTTACGCATCATGCCACTGACAACACTCCAGTCATGGATGTTCAGTTTGGCCTCCGCGCCAGGTTCGGAGCCTTTAA
>CAYOGS010000253.1:0-3347 GCA_964403435.1 uncultured Rhodospirillales bacterium
CAGCGCCACCTCGGTTTTGCCAAAGCCCACATCACCACACACCAGCCGGTCCATTGGCTTACCGCTGGCCAAATCTGTGGCGACATCAGTGATGGCCTGGGCTTGATCTTCCGTCTCGGCATAAGGAAAGCGGGCGCAGAACTCGTCATACAAGCCGCCCAGCGCTTCTACGCGCTCGCCTTCCCGCGTCGCACGTTCAGCGGCGATTTTCAGCAGCGCCGCCGTCATGTCCTTCAGCCGCTTTTTGACCCGCGCCTTGCGAGTCTGCCAGCCCAGACCACCCAGTTTATCCAGCGCTCCCTGGCCGTCGCTGCTATAGCGTGTCAAGGCGTCCAGATTCTCGACAGGCACATAGAGCTTGTCGCCGCCGTCATAAATCAGCTTCAGGCAGTCATGCGGCGGCGTATCGGCGATACGCAGCGTCTCCAGCCCCTCATAACGGCCAACGCCGTGGTCGCGATGCACCACCAAATCGCCGAGATTCATCGCCCCCAACTCCAACCGGAACTGGTCGGACACGCGATGCTTGCGCGGCTTGCGAATGAGCCGCTCGCCCAGAACATCTTGCTCTGTGATGATGGCGAGGTCGGCGCCGACGAAGCCATGCTCCAACCCCAAGACCACAGCGCCGGCCACGCCTTCCGGTAATTTCCGCAATGCCGTAAAGCTGTCAACCGGTACCAGCTCAAGCGCCGCCTGTTCCCGCGCCATGGCCAGCAGTCGTTCGCGCGCACCGTTGCTGTAGCAGGCCAGCGCCACGCGCCGGCGCGCCTGTTGCTGCTCCCGCACAGTTTGTCGCACGGCCGTGAACAGGTTTTGTCCGTCCGCCGCCAGCCGCGCCACTGCGAAATCCTGCCCGCGCCGCGCGCCGCAATCCAACATGCTGGCATCGCCATCCACCACAGCGAAGGGCGAAAGCTGCAGTCGTATATGACCGCGCAGACGCTGCGCCAGATCAGCCGTCGGCAGATAAAGTCGCTCCGGTGGCACTGGCTTATAGCTGATGCCGGCATGCGCCGCGTGCTTGGGTTTTTTCTCGGCCTGATAGAGCGTGTGCCGTGCTTGATAAAAATCATCAATCTGCTGCTGCCGGGCAGTCAGCGCTTCATCAGTCTGCCAGTCCTGGGACACCCACGCAGCTGGCAGATAGTCAAACAGCGTATCTAACCGTTCATAGAAGAGCGGCAGCCAGTGTTCCATGCCAGGAAAAACGCGCCCCTCTGATACCGCTTCATAAAGTGGATCGGCACCCTGCACGACACCGAACAAGGCGCGATATTCGGTGCGGAAATTCTCCCGCGCCGCTTCGTCCAAGCGAATTTCCGTGACCGGATGCAACTCCAGCTGCGCCACGGTTGCGATCGAGACTTGGGTGAGCGGGTCAAAGGCGCGCAGGCTTTCCACCTCGTCGCCTAAGAAATCCATGCGCACCGGTTGCTCGGCGCCGCTGGGGAACACATCAAGAATGCCGCCGCGCACCGCGAACTCCCCGGCCTCGCGTACCGTATCACTGCGGTGATAGCCTTGTCCTGCCAGAGCGTTTTGCAACGTCGCCATGGCCATCCGGCTTCCCGGACGTACCGTCAGGCTTTGCTGCCCAAAGGTCTCTGCCGTCGGCAGACGTTGGCCGATGGCCGACACCGTCGTCAACACGAGGCGTGGCTGTTGCGGCTTAGGCGGTTGCAGCAGAGCCGTGAGAGTCGCGATGCGCCGACCTGTGATCGCTGAGCTGGGGGAAACGCGGTCATAGGGCAGACAGTCCCAGGCCGGCAACGGCAGTACGTCAATATCCGGTGCGAAAAAGGCCAACTGCTCCGCCAGCGCCGCGGCACGCATATCGTCCAAGGCAATGTGCAACAGCGTGGCCGCACCGGCACGCCGCGCCATCTCGGCCAACACCAGCGCGTCATATCCCGCCGGACACCCGGCCAGAACTAGGCTGGATCCCTGAGTAAACTGTACATCTTCTAACATTGCGGGGTTATAGGCTATCGGCACGGCCGATAAAAGCTGCAAACCGCCGTTTGTCCGCCCGATTTCACCCGAATTTATTGTTTTTCGGGAAGCCAGTGGGCGGCAAGCGACCGGCTTGGGCGCGCGCGCCCAGCCATTCGCGTAGGCTTGTCTCCACACGCGTGCGCTCGCCGCTCTGCCATGTCAGCCCGTCTTTCAGCACGAAGCATTTGGCGTCACTCAGTTCGCCGCCACTGTATTTCTGCAGCATGACGCCGCGCCCCCGGCTCATTTCCGGTAGCTCTGCCAACGGAAAGATCAGCATTTTGCGGTTGGTGCCGATGATGGCGACATGGTCGCCCACCGCCGGCCGGCACACCACGGCGCGCCCCTTCTCGTCTAGGTTCAGTACCTGCTTGCCGTTGCGGGTCTGCGCTAACACTTCGGATGCCGGCACGATGAATCCGCGACCATCCGCGGCCGCAACCAGATATTTCTGCCCCTCGGCATAAGGCCAGAGCGCTAAAATTTCGGCGTCCTGAGCCATTTCTAGCTGCAGACGCACCGGCTCGCCGAAGCCGCGCCCACCCGGCAGCTTGTCCACGCCCAAGGTATAAAACCGGCCATTGCTGGCGAAGAGTAGTATTTTATCGGTTGACTGGCAATTAAGGACAAAGGATTCGCCATCGCCTTCCTTATATTTGATGCCGTCGCGCAGCGCCTTGTCCTCGGCGATCTGCCCTTTCTGGGTTCTGATCCAGCCCTTTTCCGAGCAAATAACGGTCATCGGCTCACGTTCAATCACGGCTTCCACCGGCACGGCCATCTCGGCCGGCGCCGCCGCGATGTCGGTGCGGCGCTTGCCTAGGGGCGTGCTTTTACCAAACTGCTGCTTGATGAGAGCAATCTCGCTATCTATCGCCGCCCAGCGCGCAGCTTCGTCAGCCAGCAGCTTCTGCAGGGCCTTGCGCTCTTCCGTCAGTTCCTTCTCCTCACGCCGGATTTCCATCTCTTCCAATTTGCGCAAGCTACGCAACCGCGTGTTGAGAATAGCTTCCACCTGGTTCTCTGTGAGGTCGAAACGCCGCATTAACGCCGGCTTCGGTTCATCCTCGTTGCGAATGATGCGGATGACTTCATCGAGATTCAGATAGACAACCAGCAATCCGGCCAAAATTTCCAGCCGCGCCTCAATCCCGTATAGCCGGAACCTGGTGCGGCGCTGCAGCACCACTTGCCGATGGTTAAGGAACGCGCGCAACACTTCCGGCAAGTTCATGACACGGGGAATCCCCTGCCCGTCCAGCACATTCATATTCAGCGGAAACTTGGTCTCCAGCTCAGTCTGGCGAAACAGGGATTCCATCAGTACTGCCGGCTCGACATTGCGGCTT
>CAYOGS010000254.1:0-3342 GCA_964403435.1 uncultured Rhodospirillales bacterium
GTTCATCAATTTGTAAGGATTGGTCCTCATGCTATGATTGGCGGAATGTCAGGAGTGGAGAGCGATGTCATTCCCTACGGCACGGTGAAAGGCGAGCGTGCGCATCTTGCCGGTTTGAATACCGTGGGTATGGAGCGACGTGGCTTCAGCAAAGACCAAATTAGGGAGCTGCGGACGGCCTATCGGATGCTGTTTGCGCCGGAAGGCACGATGGCAGAACGACTGGACGAGGTGGCACGACTCTATGATGGCCAGGCTCTTGTGGCCGAAGTCCTGAATTTCATCCGCGACAAGAACAGCCGCTCGCTTTGCCAGCCGGAACCGGCGGCTTGACCATGTCGACGACGGCTTCCTTATCGCGCCTGGGCGTCTTGGCCGGCGGAGGGCCTGCGCCGCGCCGGCTGCTGCAATTTCTACGCGATGCGAGGCGCCCCTATTATGTGGTGTGTCTGCAGGGGCAGGCTGATGCCGATTTGGGCGCCGGTGAGGCGCATTGCTGGTTGCCGCTCGGCGCGGGCGAACGGCTGGCGCAAATATTACGGGACGAAAGTGTCACCGATATTGTGATGATCGGGAAAGTGAGACGGCCGTCTTTGCATGAATTGCGGCCGGATGCCTTCACACTAAAAAAGCTTCTGCAGATTGGTTTCGCCATGCTAGGCGACGACGGGTTATTAAGCGCCGTGACGCGACTGGTGGAGGCCGAGGGGTTTCGCGTTGTCGGAATTCAAGACATCACGCAAGAATTTCTGATGCCGGAAGGCCAGCTGAGTGCTGCTCAGCCAACGGAACAAGACTGGCACGATATCAGGCGCGGAGCTGCCGTGGCACGGCAGCTGGGGTTGGCGGATACCGGCCAGTCCGTCATCGTGCAGCAAGGTATGGTGCTGGGTGTGGAAGCAATCGAAGGCACTGATGCGCTCATCGCCCGCTGCGGCGCCCTGAAACGCGAGGGTGGCGGTGGCGTGCTGGTCAAATTGTGCAAGCCGCAGCAGGATAGACGTTTGGACTTGCCAAGCATCGGCTCTGGCACAATTGCCGCGCTGCATGCCGCAGGCTTGGCTGGCGTGGCGGCGGAAGCCGGTAAGAGCCTGTGCTTCGACCGCGCGCAGACGGTGCGTGATGCCGATGCCGCCGGTCTGTTTCTCCTCGGATTCATGCCGGATGGTGCGGCGAGAGAGCCGACATGACCGTGCCAGTCATATTCCTGCTGGCTGGTGAACCGTCCGGCGATTTACTGGGAGCACGGCTCATCGAGGCTATGCGGAAACGCGGCCCAAGCGGTCTGCGCTTTGTAGGAGTCGGCGGTGAACGCATGGTAGCGGCCGGGCTGGAGCCGTTCTTTCCGCAAAAAGAACTAGCGCATTTCGGGTTGGCAGAATTGCTGGTGCATGTGCCAAACCTGCTGCGGCGTATCCGGCAGACCATCGCAGAAGTTAAGCGCCTGCATCCGGCGGCGTTGGTGACGATTGACGCGCCGGATTTTTCTTTCCGTGTCGCCAAGGCCCTAAAAGGGGAAGGGATTCCCCTTATCCATTATGTAGCACCCACAGTCTGGGCGTGGCGCCCAAAGCGGGCGAAAAAAATTGCCAAATTTCTCGATCATCTCATGGTCTTGTTGCCGTTCGAGCCGCCTTATTTCACCAAAGAGGGACTGGACTGCACCTTTACCGGTCACTCCATCGTTGAAAGTCCGATCGCGGCCGGCGATGGCGCGCGTTACCGTATGCGGCATCACCTGAAGCCGGAATCACCGATACTGACCGTGCTCCTGGGTAGCCGAAATAGCGAAATCACGCGTCTTGAACCTGTGTTCAAGCAGACCCTGCAGCAATTGAAAACTCGGCATCCTGATCTGGTCTGCGCCGTGCCGACTGTGCCGCAAATCGAGACGCGGGTGCGCGCCGCCGTCGAAGACTGGCCGCTGCCAGCAATCGTCACGACTGATGACGAAAACAAATATGACGCCTTCCACGCCTCGCGTGCGGCGCTCGCCTGTTCCGGCACAGTGGCGCTGGAATTGGCGCTGGCACGGCTGCCGGCCGTTATCGCCTACCGTATGAGTCCGATCACGGTTATGATCTATGGTTTGTTCATCAAGATGCGTTTCGCTAATCTGGTGAATATCATGCATGACCGCATGGTGGTGCCGGAACTCCTGCAGCATCATTGCCGGTCCGACAAGCTGGCTGCGGCATGCGAAGTGTTGCTGACGGACGAGGCGGCGCGGCAAAGGCAAATTGCCGAGTTGGATCGCGTGGCGGAATGGCTTGGCGTCGATGAAAGTAGCCTGCCGCCTTCCGAACGCGCAGCGCTGGTTGTGCTGCAGCAGGCGAAATTGCTGACATGATGGAACGGCGATGAAAGTCCTGCAGGTCATACCCCATCTGGGAGCTGGAGGTGCCGAGCAGGCTGCGGTAGATATTAACGCCGCGCTGACGGCTGTTGGAGACCAAAGCTTGGTGGTTTCAGCAGGTGGCAACCGAGTGCCGGAGATTGTCGCGGCCGGGGGAAGGCACATCACTTTGCCAGTGGCCAGCAAAAACCCGTTGACCATCATGCTGAATAGCGAACGGCTGGCCAAAATCATCCGCGACGAGCGGGTGGACATCGTGCATGCGCGCAGCCGGGCACCAGCTTGGTCGGCGCTGCTGGCGGCGCGGCAGACCGGCTGCCGCTTCATCACCACATTTCATGCCGCTTACCGCTACGCCAACCCGTTCAAGAAGCTTTACAACCGCGTTATGCTGCGCGGCGATCATGTCATCGCCATCTCGGACTTTGTCGCCCAGCATATCCGCGAGAATTACAATTTGCCATCCGAACGCATTACCATAATCCACCGCGGCATTGACCTGACCCGATTTGACCGCGCCAACGTTAGTCACCAACGCCTCCAGACGCTGCGCAGTCTATGGAAGCTGCAGCCGCAGCAGCGGGTGATTCTGCTGCCGGCACGGCTTTCGCCTATCAAAGGGCAGAAAGTCCTGATTGCCGCGATGCGCTTGTTGCGTGAACAGGGGGCACTGAACGATACGGTCGCTGTCATCATCGGCGCGGCACAAGGCAGACGCGGCTATGTACGGCAGATGTGGGAACAGATCGTGGGAGGGCAACTCAGCGACCATGTGGTGCTGGCAGACCATTGCGACGATATGCCTGCAGCGTATGCGGTTGCTGACCTAGCCGTGATGCCTTCGCTGGTGCCGGAAGGTTTCGGCCGTGTGCCGGTTGAGGCACAGGCGATGGGCGTGCCGGTCATTGCCACAGATCTCGGCGCGACGCGGGAGACCATAATGCCCGATGTTACCGGCTGGCTGATACCTCCCGATGATCCACAGG
>CAYOGS010000255.1:0-3330 GCA_964403435.1 uncultured Rhodospirillales bacterium
TCTTCTGGGAGTCAGGTGAGCCGTACGATTTGGACGCAGCAAGATCAGTTCTTCGTGAGCAGTGAACTGGGCGGCTGCCGCATAGCGAGGATGGACTGATGCAGCTTGTTCCTGAGAATATACATAACGCCACTGCATACACTGGCGGCGCGGTATTGGGCTACTTCACTGGAATACCTTATCTAGGATCGGGCGTAGCCGTTGTCGGTTCTCGTCTCGCCATGGGATATGGAGGTTTTGCTGGTATGCTTGGTGCTGGTGTATCGGCACTTGTGAAGTTTGGGTTGGAGAGCTTCAACAAAAAGAACAACTGCTCTTCATGTAGTGTGACAAAGTGACCTCTTGGCTTCGATCACGAGCAGTCAGGATCGTTGTTGGGGCGGTTTTCTTAAGCGTCGGAATATTTGTGACCCTGCGAATACTTACCGACTACTTCAGGCTCGCAATTCCATCCAATATAGTGACGTTGATGTCGATATGGCCCATTATAATATTGCCTGGTCGATTGATGAACGATGCCGAGGTAGAAAATAATGTGGTGCCGACACTAGCTGTATCGGCAGGCGCAATTAAGTGGTTGCTGTTTTGGAACATGGCCCAGATGAGCCTCGCATTTGTCATTTTACTGCTGATGCTGGGACGAGCGGAGACTGATCTTACGCTTATGCTTGTGTTAATGGTGCTTGGACTCGGGTTATCTGTATTTCTGCACATCCGACTGATTCATATTCTCAAACGATCTGGACACGTTTCCGAATAACTCGTTTGCTGGAGTTACCTGGGTTTGGTAGACAGTTGAGCGGATCAGTTGCAGAATTATGGCGCTATGATCGATACCGCCAAGCCTACGCCAAAACGCCCGAAGCGCGGGCAAATCGTTGAACGTGACGGGCAGCGTTATGTTGTCGCCAGCGTGGCGCGTAACGGCGTGGTCAAGTTGCATACGGAGAACGGTGTGTTCGCCATGTTCTCCCACGTGAACAAGTGGCCGTCGCCGAAGCCCGCCTGAGCCGGCGAGCGCCGCATCAAATTTCCTGTAACGTGTGGTAGTGCGGGGGTAACCGCCCCCTGCCCTTGGGGCTGGTTTTACTATTGATAACATATTTTATCAATCGTAAGGCGGGGGAAGGTGGGTCGTTCTATAACGTGCGCGCTGGAAAAATCGTACGTTCAGTTTTGACAGCACGCTTACGTAGAAACCACCTAAAGTGGGAATGAAATGATGTGACTCCGCTCAATCATCATCATTAAACGTCCCGTGTCCACGAACTTCGACCACGGACAGGCCCTCTTGCCCCTTGTCCGTCCCTAGGACACCCCTGCTCAAACCACAAGCATTTGACGAGGGGGAGTCAGTTCAGACTTTGAACTAAGGCGTGATGGTCACGCTGCTCGGCGTGATCGTCACCTTGGTCCCAGCCGTGTCAAGTGATGTGCCGGTTGAGCAGGCGCCGGGCATTTTGCGCTCCACCTCAAAGAATGCTCCGGTGATGGTTTTCGGGTAGCGGTAGCACGGCGTGCAGTAATTAGCTGGCGCGGCTGGCGGCAATTGGGATTTCGCATAAGCCAGCCCGGAGCCGCTTTCCGCCATGGCAACGTTAAAAGCGCTGTTGGCTGCGACCAACCGGTCAACGACGTTCCAGGCCACTGTGCCTTTGATCTGACAGGTACCGGAGCCATAGTTGATGGTCTGATCTGCGATCACATCGCTCCGTCCAACCATAGTCAGATCGCCATTGCACACATCGCAGGGATCGGCGTGGCAGTTGGCGGTGCTACCGCTGGTGCCTGTGCAGACCCAATTCCAGCCATTCACCGTGTCACCCGTCACAGTGCCTGCAGCACCAGTCGCGCACAGGTTTTGATTGGGACTATTTGGAATGCGCGTGCCGTGGGTGGAGCCGCAGGCGCCGGCGCCGAGCAGCGGCGCGGTGCAGACCGCGTTCGTGCCGCTATTGATACCGTTGCACTGCCAAGTCCAGGGGCCGCCGCCAGTCACCGCCGTCGGCGCTCCGGCGTTGCAGAGCGGCGCGGAGGGGGCGGAGGATTGCGGCACCAACTTTGCGGGGTTGCAGGCGCCATTCACCGGCACCGGGCCGCCGCTCGGCGTGCTGTCATAAACCGCACCACAATAAGCGGTCAGCCCGCCCCAGATGCCCCCACACGTCCAGCCCCAAACTGGGCCAGTGACGCCGCCAGTGACAGTGCTGGCCGTGCCGATATTGCACAAAGCGGCGCCGCTCGGTTTCGCTGCCAGTTCCATACCGTTTGCGCTGCCACATTCGCCGTTGGTGGCGATATGCACACTCACGGAACAGCTGGCGTCATAACCGGGCTGATTGCCTAGGCAGTTCCAGGTGATGCCGACAGTCGGCAAAGCGCCGGTCGTCACCACATTGTCGGCTGTGCCGGAAGCGCAGAGCGCGGGTGAAGTGGCAGGCGGAATGCTGGTCAGCACTGTGCCATTCGGCCATTTGCAGATGCCCTTGATGAGCGAGGTGTCCACGCCGGCGCTGCAATTGGTGGTGCTACCGCCATTGGCGCCAACGCAATCCCAAGACAAGGTTTGCGTGACACTATTGTACGTGATGTTCGCTGGCGTGCCAGTGGCGCAGGCGCCGGGCGGTAAATCGGCCGCGATGGGTGGTGAATGCGGCGGCGTGGTGACCACATACGTGTTGGGCACACCACAGGCGCCGCTGACCACTTTAAGTGTGGCGCTGCATGCGGCGTCAGCGCCGCCATTTTCGCCGAAACACGTCCAATTCAATATACTGCCTGTGGCGACCGGAACGGCAGGCGTAAAGGTACGGGTGCACATTTGCCCCTGAGTCGGCATCCAGCTCACATTGGTGGCGATATAGCCGTTCGCGGAACCACAGATGCCGGCCAGCGGTGTGCCGGCCAGGTAAGCCTTGCAGGATTTGCTGCTGCCGCCATTGCCCCCATTGCACGTCCAAACCCAGGGGCTCGCATCCGTACCTAAGCCGCTGAGCGGACCGACATCACCAGTGTTGCATTTATCGGCATTCGTCACAGGCGCCGTGGGCAAGCGGCCGTTATGCGCCGGGCCGCAAGTGCCGTTATAGGCCGTGGGTGCCACATACTTATTGCGGCTACAGGCGGCAGGGTCACGACCCGGCGTGCCATTGCACACCCAATCATAGCGCGTGCCGGTATCAACCGGCGGGCCGGCGATGGTGCTGCCAGGTGCACAGAGATCGTTCAAGTTCGGAGGCAGTGTCCAGCCATTGGGCAATGGCTCTGGCAGCGTGGGGTTGCAAGCACCATCCAGCGGCGCGCAGCTCCCTTGTTCATAGGATTTAATCC
>CAYOGS010000256.1:0-3313 GCA_964403435.1 uncultured Rhodospirillales bacterium
ATCCAACGTGCAGATTGCTCTGTGATTGCGGGAATATCCTGAACCTTCTAAGTCATCTGCCAGCGTTTGAGAATGTCTGGCCTAAAAGGGCCAGTTAACCTGGCCACTTGTTGGGGTCAAAATCAGATCAATAGGGCAGGAGCCCTAACTCGCCTCTTTAACAAGATTGAGGAAGGCTTGCAGGCGCGGAGATTGAGGCTCATCGAGAATGGCGGGTGTGCCCTGTTCTACAATCTTGCCGCCGTCGAAAAACAAAATCTGATCTGCGGCGCGGTGCGCGAAGCCCAGTTGGTGGGTGATAAGCATCACGCCTACGCCCTGCGCCTTGATCTGCTCTAGGCTGTGCTGCACCTTGGCAATCTGCTCCACATCAAGCGCCGAGGTTATTTCATCGCAGAATAGGTAACGCGGCTTAAGCATGAGCGCGCGTGCGAGCGCCGCTCGTTGCTGCTGCCCGCGGCTGGTCTCGTTGGGGTACCGGTCAATGAAGTGGCGCATATCGAACCAGCCGCATAATTGGTCGAGCAGCTCTGCGTTGGCCGCGGCCTCCTTGTCGCGCACCGGCAGCAGAATATTATCTTTCAGCGTCAGATGCGGCCACAGAAACAATTGCTGAAACACCACGGTGGCAATTGGCCAGGGCGGCGGTGGGTTTCCTTTGGCAGGCGGTGGATAGCGATAGAGCAAATCATCCACAGCCAGCGTGCCGCTGCCCGGGAGTTCCAAGCCGGCCAGGCATTTTAGGAGCGTGGTCTTGCCGGCACCGCTCGGCCCCAGCAGCGCCGTGATGGTGCCCCGCTCCAGCGTGATGTTCACATCGCTGAAGATACTATGGCTGCCATAACCGAAGCCGATGCCCTGTGCTTGAATCATGCCCTAACGTTCCGACATATTACGCGAATAGCGGCGATGCAGATAGGCTGCCAGAATATTGATGGGTAGACATACCGCTAAAAAGAACAACGCTAGCGCCGTATAAATCTCTACCGGCTTATAGACCGTGGCGTTGATGCGTTGAGAGACGCGGAAAATTTCTTCCACCGAGATAAGTGAGGCGAAGAGGGTGGTGTGCAACATCGTCACTTGCTGGGTGAGAATGCCGGGCAGTAGCTGGCGGAACAGGAGCGGTAACTGGATGAAGCGGAAGATCGCACCTGCTGACATGCCGCAGACTTTGCCGGCGGTGATGTATTGTTGCGGAAAATCGCGGATGGCGATGCGGGTCATTTCCGCCATCGCCAGAATGTTGACGAGCGAAAAGGCGAAGGCAGAAGTGAGGAAAGGATCAATCACCACCTCACGCTGCAGCAGGTCAGCAAGCAGGCTTTGGGCAGGATAGTGTAGCCAAAACAACACAACAAGCGTGGGAACCGCCGCGAGAAAGAAGGCCAAGCCATGAACACATTTGCCCCAAATAGGGTCGTGCGCGGCCACGGCTCCCAGAGCGGTGCCCAGCAGCAGGCCAGTACCCCAGACAATGAGGCATAGCTGAAGCGTGACGGCCAAACCGCTAAGGAAACCAACGTGATAGGCAGAAATTAGGTCAAAAACGTTCATCTCAAACACGGCCGGTTTAGGGGTCGGTTCATGGCGTGATTCTGTTGAGATGCTAGCGGATTCGCTGGTTTCAGCAATCATTAATCCGCGGTTAAATTTTTCTTGCGTGAACGCGATCTTTCGAGGATATTGCGCCAACTCATGAGGAGCGGCTGACTACACAACATTGTTCCCAACGCCAAGGCGTGGCCGGAAACGGTGCATCGTCTGCGCGTTTTTTTGCTTTTTAATTCACGGATTAGCGCGGGGCACAACGTGGCAATTGGCCGTTACGAAATAGGGATTTAATCGGATTCGGGAGCCTTTGCGCCCGGCCTGGCGGCCATGCAGCGCAACGGCTTTCTCAACATCGTCGCCGCCCTTGCCGGGTGGCGCTAGCAGGCGAGAGACCCAATGGCACCACAGTCTAATCTGGCCGTTCTTTCCAAGAAAAGTTTCGTCGGGCGCAAGCGCATCCGATACACCTTCGGGCGGATACCCGAAGTGGCGGAAATGCCCAACCTAATCGAGGTGCAGCGCCAATCCTATGACAATTTCCTGCAGATGGACGTGCCACATCAGGAGCGGCAGCGCATGGGTTTGCAGGAAGTGCTGCAATCCGTGTTCCCCATCCGCGATTTTTCCGAAAAAGCGGTACTGGATTTCGTCTCCTATGAATTGGAGCAGCCGAAATACGATACGGAAGAATGCCAGCAGCGTGGCATGACGTTCGCGGCACCGCTGAAGGTGACGCTGCGGCTCACCGTGTTCGACGTGGATGAAACCACCGGCGTTCGTTCCATCCGGGACATCAAGGAGCAAGACGTCTATATGGGCGATATGCCGCTGATGACTGACAATGGCACCTTCATTGTCAACGGCACAGAGCGCGTTATCGTCAGCCAGATGCACCGCAGCCCTGGTGTTTTCTTCGACCATGACCGCGGTAAGACACATTCCTCCGGCAAGTACCTGTTCTCCGCACGTGTCATTCCCTATCGCGGTTCCTGGCTGGATTTTGAATTCGACGCCAAGGACATCATGAATGTCCGCATCGACCGTCGCCGCAAACTGCCGGTGACCACTTTGCTCTACGCGCTGGATAGCGCCGAAACGGAAAAGCTACGTGCAAAGCGCGTCAAGGAAAGCAAGCCGCTGCTGGCGCATGAAGTCATCGGCATGGGCAAGGAAGAGATTCTGGCTGCATTCTACAATACCATCGCCTTTAAGAAGGCGAAGAACGGTTGGACGACGGCTTTCGACGCCGAGCAAATGAAGGGCAGTAAGCTCATCCATAATCTAGTCGACGCTAAGAGCGGCAAGACTGTCGCCGAAGCGGGCGACAAGATGTCGCCGCGCCTGATTAAGAAGCTCCAAGATAATGGCATGTCCGAGATGCTGGTGAAGACGGAGGAGCTGCTTGGCCGCTATCTCGCCACCGATCAGATTGACGAAAAGACTGGCGTGGTGCTGTTTGAGGCCGGCGACGAGTTGACCGCAGATATCATCGAGAAGCTAGAAGCTGGCGGCATCAAGGAAATTCCAGTTCTGGCGATTGACCACGTCAATGTCGGGCCATATATCCGCAACACGCTGATGGTGGATCGCAATTCTGTCCGCGAAGAAGCGTTGATTGATATTTATCGCGTCATGCGACCCGGCGAACCGCCAACACTCGAATCCGCCGATGCGTTGTTCCGTGGTCTGTTCTTTGATCTCGAGCGCTATGATCTGTCGCCGGTCGGTCGCGTAAAAATGAATTCCCGACTGGGCTTTA
>CAYOGS010000257.1:0-1801 GCA_964403435.1 uncultured Rhodospirillales bacterium
CCTTGCTCATTGTCTCCGGCATGGTGAGGATGCAGCGATAGCCGCGCGCTGCGCACACCATGGCCACGGCGATGCCGGTATTGCCGCTGGTCGGCTCCACGATGACAGTCCCGGGCACGATACGCCCATCGCGTTCGCCTGCAGCAATCATCGCTTCACCGATACGGTCTTTCACGCTATGCGCCGGATTAAAAAATTCTAACTTGGCGACGACCTCGGCCTTCAATCCGGCCGTCAGTCGGTTGATCCGCACGAGAGGTGTGTTCCCGATCAAGTCCGTGACTGTAGCCGCAATCCGCATACTGTTCTCTCCACTAAATATCGAAACAATGATCAAGCGACAGCGCCGGCGCACCTGCCGCCTGTCCAACTGGCCGTGCCGGCGCGCCCGCCACCGTGACATGCGGTGGTACGTTATGGAGCACGACGGCGCCAGCCGCCACCCTTGCGCCCTCACCCACCTGGATATTGCCCAGCACCTTCGCCCCAACGCTAAGCAACACGCCATCACCAATTTTCGGGTGCCGGTCGCCGCGCTCCTTGCCATTTCCGCCCATCGTCACGCCATGCATGATGGTCACATTCGCACCGACAACCGCCGTCTCACCAATGACCACGCCAGTGGCATGATCAAGGAACAGGCCGGCGCCTAACTTTGCTGCTGGATGAATATCCACCTGCCACAATTCCGAAGCCCGGCTTTGCAGGAGCCAGGCCAAAGTGTGCCTGCCTTGCTGCCAAAATTCATGCGCCGCGCGCTGCGTCTGCACTGCGGCAAATCCTTTGAAGAATAGCAACGGCTGTAGCAGACTAATGCAGGCCGGGTCGCGTGCCCGATAGGCCTGCATATCAGCGGCGACGACGGCTTGCATCGCCGCGCTCTGCAGCGGCTCACGCAGCATGGCTTCCCATTGGCCAACGTCAAGGTCATTGTTTGCCAACTGTTGCGCCAACCTCTGAAGCAACGCACTACCCAGACTATCCTGCTGTAAAACCGTCCGCGTCAGCAACGCCGCCAGTTGCGGCTGCTGTTCCAAACCCGCGCTCGCTTCTTGCCGCAATGTCAGCCACAGCGCGGCCTCATCTTTGTTGCTCTCAGTCATCCTGCTGCCTTGCCGCTGAATTGCAGCGCGTCTAAACCAAACGAACTTGTAATGATGTTACAAGCTATGCCAATCTAGGCCATGCTATCACGTTGGACTGCCCTGTCACTATGTCTCTGCCTGGCGCCGCTGCCAGCAGTGGCGCACCCGCATGTGTGGGCGGATTACTGGATCGAAGCAATCGCCGATCCATCCGGCATCACCGAACTTCGTCTCACCTGGCGGTTTGACACCATGTTTAGCACCATGGTGCGCAACGACCTAAAGGTGACGACGCTGACGCCGTATGCCATCAAGAAAATCCGCGACAAGGCGTTCAGCAATCTGAAGTGCTACAACTACTATACATATGTCACCACCGATGGCGTCACCTGGCGGCCGGATACGGTAAAAGACTTCACCGCTCGCACACACGGCGAACAATTAGAATACAGCTTCACCATACCACTGCCCAAGGCCGCGCAAAGCGTTGAGATTAGCCTCTATGACGAAGAGCTTTATGTGGATATCGGACCACCCATGAAGGATGATGGCGCTAAATCCTCACTCATGGCCGCCGTAGAGCCCGTGGCACAGCAATATGTCTCCGCCACCGGACGCAACGGCGCGGCTCAACCTGTCTGCGTTCAACGCCAGGGCAAGACGATGAACAACCCGATGTGGGGCGATTTTAAGACCTTCGTCGCCAGCTGCCAGGT
>CAYOGS010000257.1:1811-3312 GCA_964403435.1 uncultured Rhodospirillales bacterium
CATCTGGATTATCCTTGCCTTGCTGCCCCAACTGGCCTGGGCCAATCCCTTCACGGATGGCAAGCCTGCTGCCGTGACAGCACCACTTGGCCGCATGCCGTACATGAGCGAAATTATCGCTCTCCAACGACAGTTACATGATGGCATCTCCGCCCATCTCATAGCGTTGCGTGATGGCAGCAGCCTCGCACCGCTCTGGCTACTTTTAGGATTAAGTTGCTCTTACGGAGTGTTCCATGTGCTGGCGCCCGGCCATGGAAAAATCATCATCAGCGCCTATTTCCTCGGCAATAAGGCGCGCTGGCGCGACGGCATACTAGCCGGCGCGGTGATGGCGGTTGGCCACACCATCACCGCCGTAGCGATCGTCATGGTACTGTATTTCGCACTCGGCGTTGGTCAGTTGGAATTATTATCGCAGGCGCGATATGTAGAATTGATCGGCTATGGCGCGATCGCGGCCATCGGCGTTTGGCTCCTGGTGCGCGCCCATCGCGGCGCCGCGTGCACACATTGCGGCCACCATCACGGCCATAACGACCACGTCCATGACCATACCCCTCAACCCTTAGTGGCAGGACGGAGCACGTTTATAGGGCTGTTCTCCGCCGTCAGCCTGGTGCCTTGCACCGGCTCAATGATCATATTGCTCTTTACTCTCGCGCATCAGGTCCTGTGGGCAGGCATTCTGGCGGTCATTGCGATCGCCGTCGGCATGTGGCTGACGACCGTCGCCATCGCCTGCGCTGCAATATTCCTGCATGCGCGCCTGCTGGCGCCCGAACGGCCACGCCATAGTTGGCAAGCCAAACTGCATCGCGGATTGGGTTATGTTTCGGCGTTCGCGGTGCTGACCACCGGCAGCCTACTGTTCTGCGGCACGTTGTTCAGCCTTCTCCCTGCCACCCCGGGCTAACTCACTTTAGCTTGGCATCCATGGCAGATGCCTGTGAGTTCGACCACACGGTGTTGCACGCTGGCCAGGAATTTGCGCCCGATCTTACTGAGCGGAGCGGCCACGCTATCCAGTTCCAGCTCCTGCACTGTGCCGCAGCTGGTGCAAATGGCAAATTGACCACCATGCGCGTGATCGTCCACGACTTGATGCTGGCAGGCGACGTACGCATTGAGTGATTCTATCCGGTGGATCAGCCCCTGCTGCACTAAAGCACTCAGGGCGCGGTAAACGGTAGTCGGTGCTTTCACGCCCTCACCACGCAGCTTGTCCAGCAATGCATAGGCCGTCATCGGATGGCGACTACGCCGCAGCAAAGCAAGGATTTGCTGTTTATGGGTTCCGGTTTTGCTGCGCGATGAGTCTGCCATTTCCGCAGAATACATCTCCGGGCAGCGCCGGGGCAAGGTAGCTCATGGCACCTTGACAGATGTAATGTTATAACATATTAAAACTCAACTTAAAACCACCACAAGGACTCAGACTCCATGTTCAAACGCCCTCTTACCGCGCTACTGCTTTGCCTGACCCTGCCCTTCTCTGCCT
>CAYOGS010000258.1:0-3310 GCA_964403435.1 uncultured Rhodospirillales bacterium
GTTGTACCCTGGCAGCAGCGTGGCGATGCACTCGATTAGTCTTGCCGGTTTGCGCCCCGGGCAACGTTATTATTGCACCGGCGCGGCGGTTGCCGATATCACAGCGGATGTGGCTGGGCAGGCGACGCTGCCATTGCAGCTCGCAGGCATGACCGATATTTTTGTTCGACCTATGGCATGAGGGTAAGGATGGCTTGTTGCGTAGTTTTTGCCGGCGTGGCGATGCTGATCATGTCCGCGTGGCGGCGCTGCCGAAGGCGATCGATGCCAGAAACCGATCAGGCGCTGCGTTGGCGATTGGAGGTGAAGGATGGAAGGTGAGCCGCAAGTTTTCTCGGTGCGAGCGCGCTGCAAGAGCTTTCGTTATGCCCTGCAAGGCATCGGGTTCACGTTACGCAGCCAGCATAATGCCTGGCTCCATCTCCTGGCGGCAACGCTGGTCTGCTTGTCAGGTTGGCTGCTCAGTGTAAGCGCCGCCGACTGGCGCTGGCTGATCGTCCTCATCGCGTTGGTATGGTTTGCGGAGTTGATGAATACCGCGTTTGAATTTTTGTGCGATGTCGTGGCGCCGGAATTCCATCCCGCCGTCAAGCGCGCCAAGGATATTGCCGCTGGCGCCGTACTGATTTGCGCGCTCTGCGCCGCCCTGATCGGAGCCTTGGTGTTCTGGCCATATCTGAATGTGTTGCAGCGCTGAATCAGAGCAACAGATGGGCGGAGCCAGGAAACGCGGCTCCAGATTTGAACCTTAACGATTACGGGTCGGAAACACTAACCGTCCAAGCGGTGCAACAGGTGGCGGATGCGTTCGGAGCGATCGACCAGGTTGGGCAAGTTGTCCTGGTCATCCGGAGCATGCGGCACCAATTCCGGCAGTTGATTAGCCAACGTCCGCAACTCCACAAACAGCCAGCGGCTGGGCAGATGTCGGTTGAGTGTAACGGCCAAATCTGCAACGACCATATCAACGGCGCCGATCAGATCGCTGCACAAATCGTTGAGCAATGCCTGCGGAAGGCAGGCCGCAACTTCCGGCAGCGCATCGCCCGTCAGCAATGCGGTGGACACGTCCCTTACTTGGTCCAGCAGATCATAGACCTGCGCCGCGCTGTAACGATAGGTGCACCAGTCGGAACCCTGGTAGAGCTGATAGGCATGTTGCGTCATGGCGGCTCCGCGTTTACTGCTGCGTCCTTATAAGTCCGCAGCCCGGAAAATGCATCCGGGAAATTAGTTGCGCTCATGAAAGCAACGGCACTGTGGTTCAGTTGCCCTTGTCGCGACCGCCCTTGCGTGGCTTGGTGCCCAGACCGATCTGCTTTGCCAGCTTGCTGCGCTGCCGGGCGTAGCTGGGCGCTACCATCGGGTAGTCTGATGGCAGGTTCCACCGTTCGCGATATTGCTCCGGCGTCATTTTATAGGCGGTTTTTAGGTGGCGCTTCAGCATCTTTAGCTTTTTGCCGTCTTCTAGGCAGATGATATATTCTGGAAACACCGAGCGGCGCGGCGAAACGGCCGGCTCAGGCCGCTTCTTTTCCGCCGGCTGCGGCGGCTGACTCTGGCCGACGCCGGCCAGGCTTTGATAAACACTGTGAATCAAGTTGGGCAGCGCGTCGGCGGCGACATTATTGTGGCCGACATGGGCGGAAACGATCTGGCTGGTCAGTAGCAGCAGTTTTTCGGTTGGCGATTCGGTCACGGACAGCACCTGGCAAGAAAAAGTTGAACGACAATATTGACGCGGCAAGTCATGCGCGCCGGCGCGACTGTTAGCAGTTTTTATTTGTTAGTAATAGCGAAAACGAAACCATAGACTCACAAATCATAGTGAAGCAACAGTGCCGCGACCGCTCCCTGCTGCCGCGGATAATATCCGGGGCGTTTGCCGCTCACCTTGAAGCCATAGCCTAAGTAAAGTCTGAGCGCTGGCGCGTTATCTTCTGCAACTTCTAGGAACAGCTTTTCCCAACGCTGCGCCCGCGCCGTCGCCACCGTTTCCACCAGTAATTGCAGACCCAAGCCGCGACGCTGAAAGGAAGGATGGACGGCATAGGTTAGAATCTCGCCATCTTCTGCTACAGCCTGACACAGTGCGAAACCGGCCAGGACATCATCCAACCGCAGTTGTAGCCCGCTAACATTAGGCTGACGCAGGCTGGCTGCGACCTGCGGCTCTGTCCAGGCCTGAACGCCAAACGCGCTGTAATGCAGCGTAGCCAAGGCCGGCGCATCAGACAGCATCAACGGCAGGAACACTGTTTGTTCCGGCGTCACCATGCCGCCTCCTCGACCGCTGGAACTGGGCCACAGCTGACATCCGGCGCGCGCAGATAGAGTGGGATGTGCGGATAAGCGTCCGGATCTGCCGTGGCGGCCTCACGCGCTGCTATGATGATTTCAGGCGCCGGCAGTGACATGATCGTCGCCTGCTGCCAAATCCGACAAGCCGTCGCGTCTCCTGTCACGCACAGGCCGGCACGGTCATAGCCATCCAGTTCCAGCGGAAGCTTCAGAAACGGAGCTAACGCTGACGCACCAGCAGGAAAATATTGGCAAAAGAGCGTATCGCGCCGCGAATCCAAAACCACCAAGACGTCGCCACGCACATCCAAAGCTGCGCGATACAGTGCCAACCGATCAAACCCCAGTACCGGAATGCCAAGCCCCAACCCCAAGCCGCGTGCCGCGGCAAGGCCAATACGCAAACCGGTAAAGCTGCCGGGGCCACGCAGCACCGCGACGCGGTTAATATCGGCAGGTGTTTTGCCAGCGGTTCGCAACACTGTCTGTACCAGCGGCAGCAGATGCGCATCCTGGCCTTTGGCCATCGGCTCATAGAGCTCGTGCAGGATTGCGCCATTCTCCAGCAGGGCGACGCCACAACCCGCTGACGCCGTATCAATCCCTAGGACCAGCATCACATGCCGAAAGGAAAGGCCGCGTCAGCAGCCTGGTTCGCTTCCCGCACAGGCGCGAGCGCGGCAGCGTAGGCCACCAGGAGGCCGAGCGCGTAATCGATTCTCTGGCGCAGATACTCGTCATCCTTGCCGGCCGGCTGCACGCCTTGCAGCATGTCGGCGACGTTGCGGATAATGAGATGTTCCGGCAGATAGACCATTTTATTGTTCTTATATCCGCTCACGCGCAACTCGTTGACCGGATGGGTGCCACCGCGCGAGGCTGATACGGTGACAATCAAGGCTGGCTTATGCGCCCCTTCTCGGAAACTCATATGGAGTAGGAAATTCTTCAAGCCCGGGGGCACCATGCCCGCCCACTCTGGACTGATAAGGATGAAGCCAGCGGCTTC
>CAYOGS010000259.1:0-3307 GCA_964403435.1 uncultured Rhodospirillales bacterium
AACGGCGCCCGATTTTAGCAGTCTGGCTGGGGAAGCGAGCGCCGCCATGCTTGACAGCGAACGTCAGCTGTTTCAGTCGCGGCAGCGGGATTATCGCGCTGGCCTCAACGTTTTGGGCGAGCAGGCGAACCAGAAGCAGTTCCGGCTGGATGATTTGCGCACCCAATATAAGAACTTAAATGCCGAATTGCGTGTGGCGGTCGATCAGCACGCCATTAACGACAAGCTACGTGCTGCCGGCGCGATCTCTGAAACCCGCTATCTACAATCTAAGAGTGTGGTGCAGGAGTTCGCTACGCGGCTGGGGCAAGTAGAAAAGGCCATTCCTGTCGTGCAAGCGGAACTGGAAGAAGTCCGCCGCCGCGTCAGCGAGACGGAGGAGAAGCACAAAGGGGAAATCCTTGAAGACATGAAGAAAGCCCAACTAGCCTTGGCGCAATTGCTGGAGCGCAGTAAGACGCCGGCCGATAAGGTGCGACGCACCAGCGTGACCTCGCCCATACGCGGCGTCATCAACCGTCTCTACCTCAACACTGTGGGTGGCGTCGTCAAGCCGGGTGATAAGCTGGCCGATATAATCCCTCTAGACGACACGCTGATTGTGGAGGCCCGTGTGCCGACCAAGGATCGTGGCCTGATTTGGAACGGACTGCCGGCATTGGTGAAGATTTCTGCTTATGATTATGCCATTTACGGCGGCATCAGCGGCAAACTGACGGATATCAGCGCCGATACCATCAGCGATGAACGCGGCACGCCGTTTTATCGCGTGCGTGTGGCGCTGGATCGTAACAAGATGGCGGACAATCTACCGCTCTTTCCAGGCATGACGGCTGAAGTGAATATTTTGTCTGGCAAGTCCAGCATCTGGGATGCCTTGATGCGTCCACTCTGGCGCGTGCGCGAAAACGCGCTGCGCGAGGCGAAATAGCCCACTATAATTCGACGCTCGAATAGATGCTGATATGTGTGACCACGCGGGTAGCTAGTAATTTGCCGTTCCGGCGTTCAACCGTGGTTTCCTGCTCTGAAAAGCCTTTGATGATCAGGCCGTTGACAACCAGGCTTTCTGCCACATTGGCATTAATGGTGGCTTTGTCGGGACTCTCAATAGTTACGGAGTGTTCGCGCACTTCGTAACTGTAATTTTCAATCAGCTTCCAGCTGCGGCGCATCAGCGCCAGATACTGTTTCTTGTCCAGGGTATAATATTGTCCCATGACCTCCATAGTCATGGTGAATTCGTCGGCCAGGAGGTTGCCAACGGTCTTGGCGTCCTTGGCGATGAAGGCGCGCTCTAGCGTCTTGCCCATCCGCTCGAGGCTAGCCTCGTCAATGCCATTGGCGCTTGCCAGATGCGGAAATAGTGTTAGCCAAAGTGCGAGCAGCGCGAACAGAACAGGATAACGCATGGGGCGGTTCTCTCTCTCTGGGTTAAGGGGTAATACCTTTGTCTTTGAGCAACTGCTGTAATTCACCGGTCTGCAACATTTCTTTCATGATGTCGGCGCCACCGACGAACTCGCCCTTGATGAACAGCAGTGGCACGGTCGGCCAGTCCGCGAATTCTCGGATCGCGCTACGCAAGCCATCATCCGGGAGTAGGTCGATGCCGCGGAAAGTTACGCCCAGCATTTTTAAGATATTTGCAGCAGTGGCGGAAAAGCCGCATTGCGGGAAATCTGGCGTGCCTTTCATGTAAAGCACTACTGAGTCTTCTGTGATGTCGTTGCGGATGCGGTCGAAGATCGGGTTGCTCATGCTTCGCTCCGTCTCACTTGGCAACGACTGTGGTGAGTGAAAGAGCTTGAATCCCGTCCGGCCCTTCCTGCATGTGCGGTTTCAGTGCGGCAAAGACCATTCGATGCTGTTGCAAGCGCGTTTTGCCGGCAAAGGCTTTGCTGGTCACTTGCAGCGCATAATGGTCGCCGTCGCCGCGCAAATCTTTTAGGCTCACCACCGCGTCCGGCATCGCGGCCTTGATCAGACGGACAATCTCCTTTGCCGCCACCGCCACGCGTCACGCTTCGCTTTGCATGTATTGCGGCAACCAGGCCTGATGCACGGTCTGTAATTTTCTCACTTCGACTGTTGAGCCGGAAACGGCCAATACTTCAGCCACGACGGTGCCGAGGTGCTGTGCCGCAATACCAGAGGCTTTAGCCGCTGCCAGAAGCGCCGCGGGGTCACGCGTTGTTGTAACATAACAGCCTTGATCTTCGGCAAACCAGGTATTGGGCTGCGATGGCGCGAAATCAATCTTCGCACCTTGCCCGCCGGTCATGGCCATTTCTGCTAGCGTCACCAGCAGGCCGCCATCGCTTACATCATGGCAAGCATTAATGGTGCCGGACAGAATTTGCGCCCGCACGAAATCCCCGTGCGCTTTCTCGGAATTCAAATCAACCGGCGGCGGCGCACCAATTTCTTGGCCATGGATTTCGCGCAGATAGAGGGATTGCCCGATATGGCCGCGCAATGCGCCGATGAGGATGATGGCGTCGCCTGGATGCTTGAAGGCTGTATTGACCGCTTTGGTGTAATCTTTGAGCAAGCCGACGCCGCCAATGGTGGGCGTAGGCAGAATGCCCACACCTTGAGTCTCATTATACAGGCTGCAGTTTCCGGAGACGACCGGATACTCCAGTGCCAGGCAGGCTTCGCGCATACCCTGGATGGCGCCGGCGAACTGCCCCATGATGCGCGGCTTCTCCGGGTTGCCAAAATTCATATTGTCGGTGATGGCCAGCGGTAGCGCGCCAACGGCGGTGAGGTTGCGCCAGCTTTCCGCCACCGCCTGCATGCCGCCTCGCACAGGATCAGCCTGGCAATAGCGCGGTGTACAGTCGCTAGTCATGGCCAGTGCCTTGCTCGTGCCATGCACGCGCACCACGGCAGCGTCGCCGCCCGGCCCTTGCGCGGTATCTGCGCCTACAGTGCCGTCATATTGCTCCGTTACCCAGCGGCGGGAGCATAAATCCGGCGTAGCGATGAGTTGCTGCAGAATATCCAAAGGCGTCTTACCGGTGGGCAGGGGATATTGCGCGGCGTCTATTTCCGTCTGCGGCGGCGTCGGCTCCCACGGGCGCTCATATTGCGGCGCCTGGTTCACCAACTTGGCCACTGGAATATCCGCCTGGACCTGGCCGTGCTGGCGCACCACGATGCGGCCGGTATCCGTAAGCATGCCTACAGTGGCGCAATCCAATTCCCACTTTTTAAAGATAGCCTGCGCCACAGACTCGCGGCCGGGCTTGAGAATCATCAACATCCGCTCCTGGCTTTCAGAAAGCATGATGTCATAGGC
>CAYOGS010000260.1:0-3299 GCA_964403435.1 uncultured Rhodospirillales bacterium
CGTTCGGGCCCCACGCTCACATGGCGGCTGGGGAGTTTGGATTTATCCCAGGCATTGTTATTGGTCATGACGGCTTCCTGATTATGGCGTAAAAACAGGCGCGCAGCTTACCGGTGCGGGCAGGGGCTGGCAAGGGATGGGGCTGTGCCTGCCATTTGAGGAAATAAAAAAGCTAAGCGCATAAGGCGCGGGCATGCGCCACGGCGCTGGCGGCGCTGGCGGCGATATCATAGCCGCCTTCTAGCACGGAAACCACACGGCCACGGCATTTTCGTTCGGCCAGCGCCAGCAGGTCACGAGTCAGGGTATAGAAATCGTCTGTTTCCAGATTTTGGCTGCCTTTCGGGTCTTCCTGGTGGGCGTCAAAACCGGCGGAGATCAGGAGAAAGTCGAACGCCTCTGCCGCCAGACGTGGCAAGAACTGTTCCTGCCACAAATGGAGCCATTCCGAGCGCGGCAGATGAGGCGGCGTCGGCAAGTTGAAGATGTTGCCCATGCCGGTTTCGTGGGCATAACCGCTTTCTGGCCACAGCGGCAGCTGGTGCATGCTGGCGAAGAACACTTGCGGGTCGGCGGCAAAAATCTGTTGCGTGCCATTGCCATGATGCACATCGAAATCAGCGATGGCGACGCGGCGGCAACCATGCGCCAACGCATGTCGCGCCGCGACGGCGACATGATTGAAAACACAAAAACCCATTGCTTTATTGGTCAGGGCATGATGGCCGGGCGGACGAGTGAGGCAGAAGGCATTGCGTGCTGTGCCGGCCAGCACTGCGTCCACCGCCGCAGTGACCGCGCCCGCAGCGCGCAGAAGGGCATCGCCGGAAGCCGGGGACAATGTCGTAACCTCCCCGCCATCATCGTCAGAAACCACCTCGTTCACTTCAATCACGCGCTGGCCACTCTGTGGCACGGCGTTGAACACGAAATCCACGTAAGCGGCGTCGTGCGCGCGCCCAATCATAGCATGCGTTCCCAAAGGCGACTCCTGCCATTGCAATGGCAGATTGGCAGCTTGCAAAGCCGTGACAATCGCTTCCAGTCGTGCCGCGCGCTCGGAATGACCGACGCCTGGGTCGTGCGCGATGCAGGCCGCGTGGTGGAAACACAGCGTCGTCATGGAGCTATTCGTCGCCCCGATATTCGGGGCGCAGGCGATGAATAAAGTTAACTGCCGGCCGTTGCGCTAACTGCTGCAGCGCCTCGCCACCGATGCTGTGCGTTGCCATTCGGCTTTCGCCGTAAGCCAGCGGTGCGAAGCCGTAACGCTCCAGTACCGGACGCAGGATTTCCGCCTGCGCCTGCCGCACGGTGATGTCGGTATGGCCGTGCCAGCCATTTTGGCGCTGGGTTTCGCCGGCTTTCTCTAGCAGGCCGGCAATGACCAGCGGCCGGTCAGCCGCCACCGCTTCGATATGCAACCCATTGACGATACGGAAGGTGGAGAAATTGCGATAGGCAAAAATCTGCCCCACTGTATCTCCCTGCGGCTCGCGCAAATTGATGCGCAGTAGATTACCATTGGCCTGTGGCAGCTGCGCCTGAAAGCTGCTTTGCGCCAGGGGCGCGATGCCCTGGCAGGGCTGTAAATTGCCGCTGGCGGTATGGTCGCCCATCTGCTCCGGTGCATGGAAGCCGCTGGCATTCGCCTGGACCATGCTCCGCAGGGCGCCGGTTTGCCGCGCAGCCGGCACAGTAATAGCGTCCGCTGCCGCCAGGAAACCGTGTGTGGCCGAGGCGCCGTTATGCTGCAGCACCGGTCCCATCAGCCGCCAGGTGTGCCGATCGTTTTCTCGCTTGCAGCCCAGACTGTCATAGAAATTCTGCGCCGGCTTGTTGTCGAGAGAACATTCCCAGACGATGCTGTCCACCTGCCGCTGTTCCGCGATCTGTGCCAGTGCGGCCATAGCTACCTTGCCAGCGCCGGTGCGCCGCGCCTGGGGGGCCGTGATGATGTCTTCCAGGTAAAGCGCCGGCTTGCCGGCGGCGGTGACGCAATCATAGTAGGTGACGGCGGCCATAGTCTCGTTGCTGCGATTGCCGATGACCAGGAAGGCTTCCGCCCGCTTGTCCTTAACGATAGCGTCAAACAAATGACGGCCATGATCGCTGTGCTGCATTGTGCTGCCGGCGGCATGACTCTGCGCCTGGGCATCCAGCAAGGCATGAAAATCTGGCAAACGGCGGTCGGTTAAGCGGCTGAGGCGGAAAGCATAAAAACCATGACCATCGGCGGGAGGGAAGGGGTCAGGCATAATGGCGTGCATCCACCAAAGGTAGGACAGAGAATCCGTCCTAAACGAACAAGGCTAACATCATTCTTTTTCTCCTGCCTAGTGGCTACCAATAGTTTCATGGCGGTAGTGGTGTTTTTCAGCCGCAATCGGGATTTGACGCTATTGGCGTATCCCGATAAAGTGCGCTCCCCCCTGAAAAATGTGGGAAAACCCAGAGGAAACAGTGCAAATGTCAGAGCCTGCCACAATGTCCGGCGCCCAGATCGTCATCCAAGCCCTGAAGGATCAGGGCGTGGATGTCATTTTCGGCTATCCAGGCGGTGCAGTGCTGCCGATTTATGACGCGCTGTTTCAGAATAGCGGCATCCAGCACATTCTGGTGCGACATGAGCAGGCGGCGGTTCATGCGGCGGAAGGCTATGCTCGCTCCAGCGGCAAAGTGGGCGTGGTGCTGGTTACCTCCGGCCCCGGTGCCACCAATAGCGTGACTGGCCTGGCTGACGCTTTGATGGACAGCATTCCTTTGGTTTGCCTGACTGGCCAGGTGCCCACTCACCTCATTGGCAGTGATGCGTTCCAGGAATGTGATACGGTGGGCATCACCCGGCCTTGCACCAAGCATAATTACCTGGTGCGTGATGTGAACCGGTTAGCGGGCGTCATGCATGAAGCCTTTGCAATTGCTCGTACCGGCCGGCCAGGTCCCGTCCTGGTGGATATTCCCAAGGATGTACAGTTTGCCCCCGGCCTGTACGTCAAACCCAAACAGGCGACACCAAGTCATTATCAGCCGCGCCGTGTACCGGAAGCCAAGGCGGTTGAAGCAGCTGTAGCGCTGATGGCCAGTGCCAAGCGGCCGATTTTCTATACCGGTGGCGGCGTCATTAATGCGGGCGCCAAAGCCGCCAAGTTACTGACTGAACTGGTGCAACTCACCGGCTTTCCCGTCACAAGCACCCTCATGGGGCTGGGCGGCTACCCGATGAGCGACAAACAGTTCCTCGGGATGCTCGGGATGCACGGCACCTATGAAGCTAATCTCGCGATGCATGGCTGCGA
>CAYOGS010000261.1:0-3292 GCA_964403435.1 uncultured Rhodospirillales bacterium
CGTAAAATCTAGGGTGGTGATGCGGTTGTTGACACGGTCGAATTCTTGGCGTTGGCCACTGAAGACGACGATGCGCGGCGCGTCTTCCACCATCGTCAGCATGCCGCGGTCAGCCATGATGGTCACCGGCATGTCCGGCTTGCGCGCATCATGGATGAGCAGCCCTTCCAAGCCGCCTTTGCTATCTCGCCGCCGCACATAGAAGGTGAGACCCTTGCCAACATCATTGAAGACGCCGGGGCGTACGGCATAGACCGAAAACTCGTTGCGGATATCATATTGCAGCTTAACGAAAGTGCGGTTGGCCCAGGGGGAGACCCAGAAAGCCAATACAAGACCACAAGCTACCGCCACAGCGCCAAGCCAGAGGGCAGGACGCGCCAACGAAAGCGGGCTGAGGCCGGCGGCGCGCATGACTACTAATTCAGAATCGCCGGCCAATTTCTGGAAGACGAAGATGATGGCGATGGCGAGGCCGATAGGCAGAACTACATTGAGAAAGGTTGGGATCAGTAGGCTCGCTAGCTGCAAGAAAGCCCAGACCCCGGCGGCGTTATTGATAACCATGGAGAGCAGCCGGAATGATTGGGTGAACAAGGCTACGATTGTCACCACCGTGCAGGTGAAGACCAGGGCGATCAGGAACTGGCGCAGAAGGTAACGGTGAAAAAGCAGCATGCGGAAGGCCAGAATTGCCAAAACAATGTGAGCGTGACAGTATTCTAGACTTATTCCTTTGTTCCTTGGCGAGCAAGCCGTGATATTTCATTGTCAGAACTGGAGCCATCATGAAAATTTCCTTTGCTGAAGCCGAGATGCCGACCCAGGGCACGGTGGTGGTAACAGTAGGTGCCGGCGGCAAGTTCGGGGCCATCGGACAGAAATTGGATAAAAAGACCGGTGGTGCGCTCCGTAAGGCTGTGGCGGCCGGTGGGTTCGAAGGCAAGAAGGATGAGACGGTTACCGTGCTGGCTCCTGCCAAGACTAAGCTGGAGCGCTTGGTGCTGTTGGGTATCGGCAAGCCGGAAGCCCTGACGACATCCGGCGTGCAGGCGCTGGGCAGCGCCGCCACGGCGGCGGTGAGCAGTGCGAAAGTGAGCGCCTACACATTGATCGCCGACGTGCATAAAGGCAATGCTATCGCCGCAGCCGCATTCGCAGCGGAGTTAGCGTTCGGTGCGCGTTTGCGCGGGTATCGTTTCGATAAATATCGCACGAAGAAGGGCACTGATAAGGCAGAAGACAAAGTTGTACTGAAAAGTGTGACCGTGGCGACGGCCGAGAGCGGCGCGGCGCGCAAGGCCTTCACGACGCTGGAAGCCCTTGCCGAAGGCGTGGAGTTGGCGCGCAACCTCGTTAGCGAGCCGGGCAATGTTATTTATCCTGTTACACTGGCGGAGCATTGCATCGCGCTCAAGGCAATGGGCGTGAAAGTGGAGGTGCTGGACGAGAAGGCAATGGCGAAGCTGGGCATGGGGGCGTTGCTGGGTGTGGCGCAAGGCAGTGCACGGCCGCCTCGATTGGTGAGCATGCATTGGCTGGGAGATAAAACATCCAAGAACCAAGCGCCCACCGCCATTATCGGCAAAGGCGTGACGTTTGACAGCGGTGGCATTTCGCTCAAGCCCGGCCCGGGCATGGAGGAGATGATCTTCGATATGGCCGGCTCTGCTGCTGTCATTGGCACCATGCATGCGCTGGCCAAAAGTGCGGCGTCGGTCAATGTGGTCGGACTGGTTGGCCTGGTCGAGAATATGCCAGACGGCAATGCGCAGCGGCCGGGTGATATCGTGACCACCATGTCCGGGCAAACGGTGGAAGTGCATAATACAGATGCGGAGGGGCGCCTCGTACTCGCCGATGTCGTGTGGTATGCGCAGGAGACTTTCAAGCCGAAGGCGATGGTTGACCTGGCTACGTTGACCGGCGCCATCCTTATCGCGCTTGGCCATGAATATGCCGGCCTGTTCAGCAACGATACGGCTTTGGCCAAGCAATTGATCGCCGCAGGTCAGGCGACCGGCGAGAAGTTGTGGCGCCTGCCGATGGATGATGCCTATGGAAAAATGCTGGATGCCGACACTGCCGACATCAAGAATATCAGCGGTGGGCGTGAAGCTGGCAGCATCACCGGCGCTAAATTCATCGAGCGGTTTGTCAAGAAAGGTGTGCCATGGGCGCATCTTGACATAGCCGGCACGGCCTGGACTAAGAAGCCACTGCCACTGACGCCGAAAGGCGCCACCGGTTTTGGCGTGCGGTTGCTGCACAATTTCCTCACCGCGCCGCGCACGGATGGTTGAGATCAATTTCTACCACCTGACACGCAGTGCGCTGGATGAGGTGTTGCCAGAATTGCTGGAAAAGACCCTGGCGCGCGGCTGGCGCGCCGTAGTGCTGGCCGGCTCCACTGAGCGGGTGGAGGCGCTGAACCAGCAGCTCTGGACGTATCGCGGCGACTCTTTCCTGCCGCACGGCAGCGCTAAGGATGGGCTGGCGGCGCAACAACCTGTGTGGCTGACGCATCTCGACGAACGTCCCAATGCGGCCGAGGTGCTGTTTTTGTTGGACGGCATGGTGACGGCGCAGCCAGAAATCTACCTTCGTGTGTGCGAAGTTTTTAGCGACATCGAGGCGGAGGCCGTCAATGCGGCGCGCATGCGCTGGAAGGATTATCAGGCCGCTGGGCACACGTTGAGCTATTGGCAGCAAGGTGAGCGCGGCTGGGAAAAGAAACAATAGCAACAATGTTCGCTGAATATAGTCCAACCAACATGCAGCTGCTCATTGTGGGTGCCATCACGGTCGTGGGTGACGTTTTCGGCTCCGTCCTCGGCGGTGGTGGTTTCATCATTCATCCGGTGCTGCTGGCCATCGGCTTGCCAGCGGCCATCGCACTTGCCAACGACATGACGGCATCAGCCGGCGCAGCGTTCAGCGGGGCCTACATCTTTCACCGGCATCAGGTCATGAATTACGGCTTGGTGCGTTGGTGGTTGCCAGGTTTGCTGGCGGGGCCGGTCATGGGCGCCAATCTGCTGGCGCTTTCACCGCCCTGGCTGCTGCAGAATATCGTGGCGTTCAATGCGATTGCTGGCGGCATCCTCTTGCTTAAATTCAGTTATAGTAGCACCAGTGATGATGACAGGCCGCTACCGCGGCAGTGGAGGATATATGCACTGGGCGGCGGCTTGCTGGTGGGGCTATATTACGGCTATGCCGGCGCTGGGGCAGGGGTGCTGATTTTTCTTATCCTGATCGGCGTGTTCAAGTTGGGACTACGCCATAGTAT
>CAYOGS010000262.1:0-1018 GCA_964403435.1 uncultured Rhodospirillales bacterium
CCTATCTGCCCTATACCATGGAAGCGGCAGAGAAACGCTTAGCACTGGCAAAGATTCTAGCCGCGACTGCCGGGTTGCGCCAGGCGCGCTTTTCACTAAACCGGCAAAGTTACATTCACTTGAGAGGCGAAGTGTCGTTGCCACCGGAACCGGAGGACTGCGATATCGCACTCGGTTTGCTCAGTTTTATCCAAGAGTCACGGCCGTTTCTGACGCTTATTGCCCGCCAACTGTAAGATCTTTGGCAAGAGCCGGAAATACCGTATAGTTTGCAAATGCCACGCTCCAAAGACACAAAGCAATTGCCAGACCTGATAGCGCGTGCCGCGTTGAAAATCGCGGCACAAGGCTGGGAGCATGTGACGACAGCGAAGCTGGTCACGCTGGCACCGTGCACGATGGCGGAGGCGGCAAACTTTTTACACAACCCCTGCCAGACCATGCGCGCACTGGCAAACTTCATCACTCGCGAAACCCTGCGTAGATTTAAATATGACAGCGGGGTGCCTCCGCGCGATGCCTTGTTTGAGTTGCTCATGCTGCGCTTCGATGTACTACAGGCTTATCGCCCCGGTATACTGCGCCTGGGCGAGGCCTGTCGGCATGACCCGATCTTGGCCGTTGCACTGGCCGCGGCGCAACCGCCGCAATGGCAAGCTATGCTGCAAGCCGTTCAGATACGCCGAATAACACCGCTGCATCAAGCTGGTCTCGGCACAATTTACACCTGCGCACTTCAGGCCTGGCGTAACGATACCAGCGCTGACTTGACCAAGACCATGGCCACCCTGGACAAACGGCTAGGCCAAGCAGAGCGAATTTGCGGGCTGTTGCAATTTGACAGGAATGCCGAATAAGTGACGCCTTCAACCACGCCCATCACTGCTGTGAGAATAGGTAAACCTGAAGGCTGGCGTGCTGGATTGGTATGGCCTCTATTAGGTCTGTTTATCGGTGCACTTTTCCTGAAAAGTTACGTCTCTGGAGACATCTGGTTTCTCCTGCTGACCGGACGGTA
>CAYOGS010000262.1:1028-3025 GCA_964403435.1 uncultured Rhodospirillales bacterium
GTGTTAGAAACCGGCACAGTGCCGCAACATGAATTTTTTACATATGTCTCCGCCGGCAAGCCTGAAATTTTTGGCGGCTGGGGATTTGGCACACTTTTCGAACTTATCAAAAACGGCTTCGGCACAGCAGCCATCTACTATGCTTATGCCATACTGTGGGCGGCCACGTTTCTGGTCGGCATAGCCACATGGCGCGCGGGTGATCGCAAAACATGGAGTGAGCCATTCACTCTGCCAGATCTTGCCGCCGTCGCTTCCGCTTGCTTCCTTATTTATTACGCAGTTGTCACGCGCTCATGGATGCGTCCGGAAATCACGATGTACCTGTTGATGGGCATCGGCTTTCTGCTGTTTGAAGCCGATCGACATAAAACACGGCAATCACGTAGCCTCATTATCTACCCTTTGCTGGTCTGGCTCGAAGCATGGTTCCATTCCGCCGGCATTATAATGCTGCTATTACCGGCTGCCTATGCAACAGAATCTATTGCTGGACGATTTAGCAGTCAGCACCGAAGCAATGTGCCTACCTGGGAGCTTGTCGGAGGCTGGGCAGCCTGTCTTACGGCTTGCATCATTTTGCCTATGTTTAATCCAAACGGCGCCGCACAGGTTTACCTGCATGTTCTGATCACGTTGCAAAAAATAGAGCTATTTCAAGCTCTGCAGCTATCCACATTGAGTGGTTTGGATAAGCTCCCGATTGACCACCTCGTGCCGACGCATAACCTGCTCGAGTATATGCCCGCCTGGCAAATCCCGGTATTGATGCAACGCTTCGCCTTGCTGGCCTTTGCTTCAGTTTTCGTTTTGGTCTTCACTAAACGCAAGGTCTTTCATACCTGTCTTCTTGTGCCCCTCGGGCTACTGGCGCTGCTTCATAACCGTGGGCTTGGTCCCTGGGCAATGATAATGCTGCCGCTCACGTGTGCGCAATTCAGCAATACGAACCAACGGCTTAAAGCAATGCTCAGTGCCGTTGCATTGCGACGCATCCTAGTTAGCGCCTTGCTGTGCTCTGCCGGCAGTGCCTTGGTAGTGGCCGTAAGCTTCGCCGATTTGGGTATGCCGCGAAATACTTTGCCGCTTCCCGGTGGAACACAAGCAATCCGTACGGCTTACCCGCAGGGCGGCAACGTGTTTGCATCCTACCTTCTTTCAGCGCCGGCAGCCTATGCGCTTGGCAAAGGCTATCACGTACCAATTGGCGCGCACATCATGTTTTACTATCCTGAGACTCGGCAGCATTTTGTGAAGACTGCCACTGCTCGTGAGGATTACTTAGCTGAACTCACCCGGCATGATATTATTGCCGTAGTTTATGAAGCAGCCAACGGCGCGACAGGCGAAATTTCATTGCTGCCAGCCATGCTAACAGTAAACAAGCAGTGGCGATTAGCGTCGGCAGATGATGAAGGCGTCACTTTCGTCCGCATGCCGGATAGCATGCCAGCATCGACTGACAGTGAGAGGCTGGCTGATATCAATTTATTCTGGCATGCCGTGCAGCGTCAGGCATTAGAAGCTTTGAGCCATCCGAGCGGTCAGACGGAACGTAGTCTTGCTTTTGCTGGGGAGCAGTTACGAATTATAGAACTCTATCGTCAGATGCCTACCCAGGCGCTGGATTTACTGACCCGCAACCTCGCCACCTATAAAACTCAGCTCGAATAATCCAACAAATTTTGATGATATGCGGAATAGCTTTTCGGATAACAGGACACAAACTTTTGTCGTAATTCTAAGAAGTTTAATCAAGCGCTCCTTTTACGCGTCACTGGCTTGACTGCCGGCAGGTAGGGGGAAAGATATTTTCCAGTATAGCTGCCGCGTGTGGCAACCACTTGCTCTGGGGTGCCCGCTACCAGAATTTCACCGCCGCCGTCGCCGCCTTCTGGTCCAAGATCAATAACAAAATCCGCCGTTTTTATGACTTCTAAGTTGTGCTCAATGATAATGACCGTGTTACCCTGGTCGACCAATGTCTGTAGCACTTC
>CAYOGS010000262.1:3035-3289 GCA_964403435.1 uncultured Rhodospirillales bacterium
CGGCTCGTCCAGGATGTAAAGTGTCTTGCCGGTGGCACGGCGCGATAGCTCCTTGGCTAATTTGATGCGCTGCGCCTCCCCGCCTGATAGCGTAGTCGCTGCCTGGCCGATCTTGATATAGCCCAGGCCCACGCGCGCCAAGGTCTCTAGCTTGTCGCGGATGGACGGTACGCTGGCGAAACAGGCCGCGCCTTCCTCCACTGTCATATCCAATACATCGGCGATGGATTTTTCGCGCCAGGTCACTTCCAGTG
>CAYOGS010000263.1:0-3284 GCA_964403435.1 uncultured Rhodospirillales bacterium
GCAGCGAAGTGGGGCAACTGCTCCGGCTGTTTAATCAGTTGCGCCATCGCTGCGGCCAGCGCTTGTGGGTTGCCGGGTTCGAACAGTAAGCCGGTTTCCAGGTGCTGCACGAATTCCGGGATGGCGCCCATATCGCTGCCGATCACGCCCATGCCATAGGCGGCGGCTTCCACAATGACCACCGGTGCGTTTTCATACCACAGCGACGGAATGAGTAGACAATCAGTCTGGCTGAAGACGGTTTGCTTTTCACTGCCGGAAATGTAACCCAGAAAGCGCACGCGTTTGTCTTGTTCCGCTACGGCCTTGAAACGATCTGCCATCGCGCCTTTGCCAGCCACGGTCAGTTCAAATGGCAAATCGGCCGGCAAATGCTTCAGCGCGTCCAGGACTACCTGGCAGCCTTTTTCCGGCGTCAACCGTGCCGCGAACAGGAAGCGCAGTGGCTTGCTGCTATCATATTGCCTGGGCGGTAGGACGGGCAGGGGAATGCCGTTCCGCACCACCGCCGTACGTTTGGCGCGCAACCCGTGTTCCAGGTGTTTGTTGATGAGGAATTGCGACGGGCTGCAGAAGAGGTCAACGTCTTCAGCTGTATGCAGATGCCATTGCCGGTAAAGTTGGCAGCCGAAATGCGGCGTATTGCATAGCTCCAGCTTGCGGGTGAGCATCAAGGCGCGTGGGCAGATCAGATGATAGTCGTGCGCGGTATGGATGACGGGAATGCCCGCCTGCTTGGCGCGGCGCCATAGCGCAGCGGACATGCCGTCAATCAAATGCGTGTGCAATATGTCAGGGCGCTTGTCGGACAGGATGGCCTTGAAGCGGCGCGCGGCATCGAAATTCCACGCGTCGCGGACATGCCAAAGAGCCTTTTGATAAGCCGGTACTTGCCCGCGTGTGAAAGACCAATAAAAATTCTTGGGAAAAAAGCGAATGATCTCCACGCCATTACGCGTCTCAATCGGATAAGGTTCTGCTTCTGGTCCGCAAGTGGACACGACGGTCACGCGGTGGCCGGCCGCCGCCAGACCTTCTGCTAGATAAGCGACAATCAATTCTGCGCCGCCGGCCATGATGGGCGGATAGACATTGTTAGCGATGAGAATATGACGTGGCTGCATCGCGGCTATCAAGCGCCGGCGCGGTGCCGGTAAAGCATGCGATAAAGCCACAGCGGAATATGGAAGCGCCTCTTGCTCAGCACAGCACCGATCACGCGGCCGCCGGAATTCTCGATGGTGCGGCAAGTCTGCTCCGCCACCGGCGCGCGCGTATGTTCTGCCGCGACGACCAACACCGAGCCATCCACCTGCCGCGCCAGGATGGTACCAAACACGTCCGACAACAGCCCGGCGGAATCCAGAATGATCAGATCAAAATACTGCCGCAGATTGTCGAACATCACGCGGATGGCTTCGGGGTTCGCCAAGGTTAGGCTGGCATTTTCCGGCCCACGCAATATCGCATACGACAGGCGGGTACCAGCGATGGTAATAACCTTGCCGTGATAGCTGCCGCCATTTTGCAGCAGCACGTCTAGCGAGCTATGCACGGCACCAGCCAGCAGCGGATCAATGCCCTGCTGCTCGCTGCCGGTATCAATAAACAGTACACGCTTGCCGATGAGCGTGGCCGCGACCAGCGCAGTTTCGAATGCGATCTGGCTGACCTGCTCGCCTTCATAGGCACTGACGAACTGCACGACCTGAGTATGGTGCGGGATGGCATTGCGGATGGCCTGGTGCAGCGCAATCAGTTGCCCCGGCGGCATGCTTAACGCTAGCTTGATGGCAACCGTGGGCAGCGACAGCAGTCCATGCGTATCGAAGACCAGGCTTTGCGCGTGGTCGAGCGTCGTCATCAGCGTGTTGGTTCTGCTGTGGATATGGGGTTGCACTTGCGGCTGGGTTTGCGGTTGGTTCATGGCTCAACTCCCCGAAGTCGGTGTGAAGAAGCTGGCCATCACCGGCAGTTGAAGCCGGTTTGCCAATTGTGCTGGTGTGCTAAATCGGTCATCTGCAGTTTCCATCAATACAGCCGCAGCCACACCCAGCAACACGCCGGCTAGCAGGGCGATCAGCACAATGACGGCGCGGCGCGGCCGAGCGGGGCGCGTCGGTTGGACCGGCGTGTCCAGCACAGTGATGCGCGTCATCTTCTGTTCGTTCATGATTTGGTTAACGCGCGCGGCTTCACTGCGTTCCACATAGTTTTTGTAGGACGCCTCGTCCAGCTCAACCTGGCGTTCAAGGTCGTTATGTTTGGCGCGCAGGCTTTCCAGCTTCTCAATGCGCTTCTTAACGCGCGCGATTTCGCCAGAAACCATGTTGTCGCTTTCTTCTGCGGAACCGTTGTTCAGGTCGCGCTGCCGGAGGCTATAGAGTGCTCGTGCTTTAGCGATGCTCTGTCGAATTTGTTGCACGGCCGGGCTGGCGGGCTGGTACTTTGCCAGCAGTTCAGCTTCTTCAGCTTCCAGGTCTTCTATGCGTACTTTTGCCTTATCCACTGCGTTAAGGGCGACATTGGTGGCATCCCTCTTTTGTTCCAACAGGCGTTGGAGTTCTTCGTCAAGTGAAGAAAACCCTGCATCTTCCTTAAATTGTTGCAGGGCTTTTTGCGATTGATGCAAACGTTCTTGAGACAGGCTAACCTGACCGGCGAGGAATTCAATTTGTTGCTTATTGTAGACATCAGACTCCCGGAAGATGAACTGGTCGAATAGTTTACTCAGGAAGTCAGTGGCCAGTTTTGCGTCCGTGTTGAAAACGCTCACGTCTATCACGTCGCTATTGAAAACCATGTTCACGACCAGGCTGTCGCGTAATACCTTAGTGGTGGCGATTTCGACCGCGCTATCGCCCGCGCGCATTTCTTTTTCTAGGTCGGGATACAGGTTTAATGGGCCAAATTCGTTCACCAGGCCGCGGATCATATCGCGGCTTTGCAGGATTTGAGCGTACGATGTCAGTAATTGACGCCGGTCGGCAGCAGTAACTTCCGTAGGGCCACCCTTAACTTCAGCAATTTCAGGTTGCGCCGAACGGCCGAACTTAACCAGCAAGCTCCCGGAACTTTCGTATTCCTTGGTAACAGTAACGGCATGAACCACACCGACGACCAGGCAGAGTAGGAACAGCGAAACCAGCTTGAATTTGTGGCGGAAGAAGGTTGCCAGCAGCCCGCGCGTCGTGAACTCTATCTGCATTGTCTACTTCCTTGTGTTTAGTTTTGCCGTGTATCGCAGGTCATGCCGCAAATGTGACTCCAAGTCAGACCAGCAC
>CAYOGS010000264.1:0-3277 GCA_964403435.1 uncultured Rhodospirillales bacterium
ATGAGCCCCTGTGTGGCGACAAGGCATCTAGAGTTGAGGTCATTATGACTGAAGAGCACAAGGAAAAATCAGACCTGCAGAAGGCGCTTGATCTCGACGCGGAGATTGAGAGTTGGGAGATTCAGGTTAACGGCAAAATTATATCTCTTCATGATCAGATTGACGAGGCTGAAGAAAGCAACGACCAGAAGCTTGTTGATAAACTCAACGAGAAATTAGATGCCTGGATCAGCGTCAGTCAGGCTGGGTATTCGTTTGCTGAACAGACTGAACAAGGACGCGAGATATTGGATTTCGTACGAGAACAGAAGAAGGAATCCGAAGCCCGTCTTGCCGCCTACCGGAAGAAGCAAAAAGAACCAAATAGCACTGGCCGTAACTAGGCTTTGAGATTATGGCAATTCACGAACCATCAACCCGAAAACACCACAAGCGTTCAAATCTGGTGTCACGCCAAGACATCTATGACAAACGTATCTCTAAGGCTATTTTTAGCGGCAGCAGCCCCAGCGAAACTCCCACTGTCGTCTTTTTAGTCGGTCAAGCTGGTGCCGGTAAATCAGGTTTAGTTAGATTACTCAGGAACCAGCTACAGCCTCAAGGTAAATCTGCTGTTATCGATCCTGATAGGCTCAGAGAGCATAATACTGACTATTTTGGCAATATTCGTAGCGATAGCCGAAGCGCCGCCAGCAAAGCGAGAGTTGATGACTGGACACAGGAAGCTTTTCTGGAAGGTTTGGTGCGCCGCTCGAACATTATCCTCGACGGTACTGGCGCAAACACAGCTCGTGTCAAAGAGCGGATAGCCTATGCCCGAGCTGCTGGATACAAAGTGGAAATACACGCCGTTGCTGCACGGGGTATCGATAGTTGGATTGGGGTGCTGGATCGGCATGAACAAGGTAGAGAGAGTGACCGCGCCAATCCTCATGGCACTCCTGAAGCGCGTTTTGTTCCTAAACCGATCCATGACGAACACGCCCGCGATTTGCTGAAGACTTTAGCTGAAGTAGAGCACCTCGGACTATGCGACCGTATTGCGGTTTGGCGCAGAGGCAGTTTCGACACACCGCTTTACGACAATCCCAATGCGAGCCGAGGCAATTCTCAGGGTGCCGTTCAAGCGCTTGTTACGGAGCGGAACCGACCGCTTACGGCTCTGGAGCAAGGCCACAGGAGCGATGCACTGCGGCGCATTAGCGATTTTATGGGAATGCGGAATGCCTCCCCTCTGGAGCGCGGCGAAGTTCAGCTTCTGGCTGCTCAGGAGAAAAATCATGGGTTCACGCGGAGTGCAGCCCGAACCTGCGCGAGTTTAAAGCCGGACGTGCCGGTTGATCTCTATCTCACAAATCCGCAAGCGCAGCAGCGCTATGCGAAACAGGCCAGAAGGTATGTTTTCTGGCACCTGACCGAACGTGAAAAACAAGGTGCCTCCCCTGAGCGCGTCGCCGCCATGGGATCCCGACTGTTCAACAGACTACGGAACCCGGCACTTGGCTTCGGAATCAAAGAGGGGCTGGAGCTGGCCGTATTAAAGCGGCAAATCGCAACAGCCCCCTCACCGCAGCTGGTGCAGTCCTATTTTGATAAGCGTGAACGCCTCATTGTAGATTTGATGCGCGCTCGCAACGCCCATGGGGCAGGCAGGCAACGGACACACGCACAAGTCCAGCAGGCCGATATCACCAACAGTTGGGCGGAGCTTGAATATATGCAGACGGCAACGCTACGGCGTAAAGCCAGCATAGGAAAACTGCTTAGCACGCCTCAGCCTGAGGCCGAGACGGAATTAGAAGAGGCTCGGCTACGCATGATGGCGCGTTTGCAGCAAGGCAAGAAGAAGACGGGCAAGAATGCAGCCGTAACGAAGGATCAGAAATCCAGACGGCTGGGTATGAGACCGGGACAGATATAATCGTCCGGTATTATTGGCAGATATTTTTAAAGCTGATTTGAATTTTTGAACCTTATTGAAAGGAATATTTATGATTCCGGCTACGCCATTGATGCGGCAAATCGGCGGCCTTTGTACGGCTGTTATACCTTACGAACAAACCGATCCTATTCATCGCAGTTCGCTCGGCAGTGTGCTGCGCGATGCGGTGCGGCATGAAGCCAAGGTTCACGGCGCGGACTTCAATCATGATGGCTTCCGGAATGTCATGAAGGCCATGGCCAAGGGTGATGTTGAGGTTTTGTTCTTTGCTGCCGCCTGGGATGTCTGTGAGCCCAAGATCATCGGCGCGACGATCAACTTTCCATCCGTGTCCTTGGAGCGCAAAGGCGATGACATCGTAGCCAAGCGCGGCATCTATAGTGAAGATGTTTGCATCCTGCCATCAAAAATCCGAGATCTTATCGTCGAGCGACCTGTTGGAGGGAAATTTCCGGAAGCTGGGATTGGCACACATTTTATTCAGGCCAGTATGAGGCATTACACCAGAAACGGTATGCTTGATGGTTCCGTTCCAGCCGGACAGACTTTTGAATATGCTCCGACGAACGGCCAGATTGTCAAAATACAAGAGCAGCTTGGCGCGCGGCTCGGCCATGATAGAGATAGCAGCCTGCTGCGGCTGGAACGGTTGCGAAGCCCAATTTATAATCAATGGGCAGTGCCGGTTGAAGTGGCTGCAATTCCGCTACCGAATGGCGCAACCGATCCGAACAACTTTATTGTCAGATGGTCTGGCGCTGACGGCAAACAGAAGATTGAAGCGGCCTTCACCAAAGGCATTTCGACCTTCAAAGGCATGACGGTAACGCAAGCCCAGTTTATCAGCAATGGCAAGCTACCGGACATGCCCGTAGTGGAAAGTGTGTTGGCCTCAATCTTAAAAGCAGCCAATCACGAAATCCGTATGCGTCGTTGGGGACATTTGAAAAACCGACCACCAGCGCAATACAGCCCTCTCATCCCGTTGCTGGCGGACAAGCAGCAAGGATTCAAGGCTCTGATACACGCTCAGTGTAACGAACTGTTCTCCCCCGCCTCAGACGGAACCAACAGTCTGCTGTTTGGTGTCAAGCCACCGCCGATGCATCTTCATGTTCTGAATGAACCAGAACTGGCCGCAGGGCTACGGACGCTCGGCGCAACATCCCGCATACTAGGATCAAACCCCATGCAAACGGCAACGCTTGATCTGCTAAAAGGCACGGGACACGATCACGCCACCAAGCCACTGAGGCTAATAGGATCGTGGCCAGGGCATACACCGCTATTCTCATTGGCTGCGTAACTCTTAGTTGGTTAGAACAGCATATGCCC
>CAYOGS010000265.1:0-508 GCA_964403435.1 uncultured Rhodospirillales bacterium
AGCGATTCCAGCTCCTCATGATAAATGAGGTAGGATTTCTTCGGTCCGACGCCAGGATAATCAATCATCTTGCTGATGGAAAGCGGGTCAATCTCGATCCATTGCCCATCCTTCCAATACTTGCCACGTTGCGTCACCTCCCGGATATTGATCTCCGGGTTGAAGTTGGTGGCAAAGCCCTTGCCGTGATCGCCAGCGTTGCAGTCAATGATGTCGATTGTCTCGATAGTGTCGAACAGGTGCTTCTGCGCGTGGGCGCAAAAAATATTGGTCACGCCGGGGTCGAACCCGCAGCCCAACACGGCCAGAATGCCCTTGTCCGTAAAGCGCTTCTGATAATCCCATTGCCATTTGTAGCAGAATTTGGCCTCGTCCTTCGGCTCGTAATTGGCCGTGTCGAGATAATGCACGCCTGTTTGTAGACAGGCGTCCATGATGGGCAAATCCTGATAGGGCACTGCCAAGTTGACGACCAGCTTAGCCTGATCGATCAGGGATACGAGCGCAG
>CAYOGS010000265.1:518-3236 GCA_964403435.1 uncultured Rhodospirillales bacterium
AAATCTCAATGCGGGAAGCCGCTTCGCGCTGCGCCTTCTCGCACTTCGCCAGCGTGCGGCTGGACAGATGAATTTGCGTGAAAACATCGCGGTTCAATGCGCATTTCTTGGCGACGACGCTGCCGGCGGCGCCGGCGCCGATGATGAGGACAGTGGCCATGGGTCAGCTCCTTCGTTCATAGACGCGTTAAAGGGTGAAAATACGGGTTTTGTCCGCCGGCGCAAGCAAAAACCCCCAGCGCTTGCGCTGGGGGTTGGTTTGCTGACAGGCGTGACTGGCTTAATAGGCGCCTTTGCGGAACAGCAGCACCGGCACGGTTTTGAAAAGGATGGCGATATCGGTCCACAGCGACCAGTTGCGCACATACCAGCGGTCAAGCTGCACGCGGCGCTCATAAGTGACGTCGTTGCGGCCGCTCACTTGCCATAAGCCGGTGATACCAGGACGTACGCGTTGGTAGAAGGTGGCATCGCGGCCATAGCGGGCAATTTCCGGCATATTGACGGGGCGTGGCCCCACCAAGCTCATATCGCCCTTCAACACATTGATCAGCTGTGGCAGTTCGTCCACGCTCGTCTTGCGGATGAACTTTCCGATTGAGGTCACACGCGGATCGTTCTTCAGCTTCTGTGTTGCCGCCCATTCGGCAGCGGCTTCTGGGCTGGCTGCAAGATGATCTTCAAGGATGCGCTTAGAGTTCACGATCATGGAACGGAACTTGAGGCAGCCGAACACGCGGCCATCCACGCCGATTCGGCGATCGGAGTAAAATGCTGAACCGCCGTCGCGTTTAATCATTAGCGCCACGAACATGAACAACGGCGACAGCGCCAGCAACGCGCTGCCGGAGACCAGCACGTCGAAGCTACGCTTCACGAAGCGAGGCAGGAAAGATTCCAACCGATTGCAGCGCGTCATCAACATGACATCGTGGTTGAAGAAATATTGCGTCTCCATACCGAGCACCGGCACGCCGCGCAGGGGCGGAACGACGGCGAACGGCACCTGCTCACGCGTCAGGTCGGCTATGAAATCCTCTGCCTTCTGCAAATCCTCTCCGTCCAGCGCGATCAGCACGAAGTCTGCGCCATACCAGTTGCAAAGGCGCGTCCAGTTGCCCTGTGCATCTTCCAGATGCTCGACGAAATCGGCGATCTGGCCGACGATGCGGTAACCGAGTCGGGGTTCGGAGGCCAGCGCGGCCTTGGCATCATCGGCAGTCTGGCCGCCGCCAATTACCAGGGTCCGAACCTGCCACTGCTTGTTACGCTGTAGCTGGCTCCGCACGAAGGCGCGCATCAGAGCAATGAGGAGTCCGGTGATGATCCAGCTGCCGACCAGGAGCAGGCGGGAAGGGTCCTGTCTCGTTGCCAACTGCACGAAACTGTCGAGTAACATGCAAAATCCAGAGGCAGTGGCGATTTGCTGAATCTCCGTCCAAAAAGGCAGGCGATTACGATAATGCCCGCGGTGGCCGAACCACAGCATCAAGCCCATGCCAATGACGAAGAAGTTCACTGCGTGGGTCGATTGCTCGAGACTAAACAGAGCGGGGAAGCTATTGCCGAACACGAAACGGTTGGTGACCATAGCCAGCAACCAAGCCATGACGAAACTTATAACAACGGCGATCGCGTCGCTCGCAATAAAAAGTCGCAAAGGGTGTTGCGTATTGCTCAAAGCTTGCGGCGCGGCAAGCGGTGCCAGACGGAAGGACGGCAGCGTATTGGTGGCGGAGGAAGATTTCTTGGCGCGGTGTTCGCTGAGTTGCTCAATCTTGCGAATAGTCTGGACCGACATAATCACTCCTTATTCTTTTCGGTAAGCACCGTTTCAGAAACGTAACGGATTTTTTACCTTGTTCTTATGTTTATCGCCGTAATTGGCATTTGGTTGACAGGATATTAAACATTTTGTAACGAAAATGACCAGTGGATAAATACTTGCATATGCGAATTAACTATATTGCGTTGCAAAAAAACACATTAATTCATGAATTTAACCAATGCTGCATTGCAGCATTTTGTTGCCAGCCCATCTGTGGATAAGTTTGGAAAGTTAATCATGGTGATTTTTCCACAAGCCAGGCTATACAGCCGCTCGGTAACACCAAACTTTTAAATCGAAACAGTGTGGGTATAGCGCTCGTCATGTTGAAGAAGCTTTTCCGTCTTGGCTTGAATCTTGGTCTGCGCGGCGGCTCGCTGCTCGCGAAATTCGGGCTCATGATCTATGTAACGCGCTATATTGGTCTGGAGGCGGTTGGGATTCTCGGTCTGTTGCAGGCCGCGAATGTGATCGGCACTAAACTTGTAGGGTTCGGTCTCTATTTCGTCGCCAATCGCGAGATGGTGGACATTGCGCCGGCAAAACAGGCGCGCATCGTACGCGACCAATATCTGGTCTACCTCTTCGGCTACGCCGCCGTGATCGTGCTGTCACTGGCCGCTTGGCCTTGGGTGCCTGCGGAATGGCATCGCTACGCCCTCTATTCGCTGGCGCTGCTGATCGTTGCTCACCAAGTGCTGGAACTGGGCAACAGCCTGATAGCCCTGCACCGGTCTCTGGCGACAAACGTGATTTTTGCGATTACCAATGGCTTATGGGCGATACCACCGATTCTCCTGGGGCTATTATACCCGGAATACCGGACGTTGGATGTGGTTTTGCAGGGCTGGCTGTATGGTGCTGTGCTCTCATGGGGTATCGGCTGGCTG